>CALGRR010000071.1 GCA_937880805.1 uncultured Clostridia bacterium | reverse complement strand
CTTGAGTCCTTCGCCGTCATTATCGGTAACCGTAAGGTATCTTACCTTGCATCTGTTGCCCGCATCCTGAGGTCTAACATAAGGCTCGTGCATCTCTTCAACAGTTGTGTTATATACGCCAACCATTGCCTGAGCATAAAGGTCGCAAAGATTTTCTTCGGGGCCCATACCGTAGTATTCAATATTTGTGAATTCCTTAGGCATTTCAAGGGTAAGACCGAATCTGGGCATATGACCTGCAAGATTCTTCTTTGCAAGAGGCTTGAATTCTGCCTCAACTTCGGTTATGCCGCCTGAATAAACTTCATATTCTATTTCAACCTTTGCAAGATAACCGCGGGTCTTTTTGCTCTTGAGCTTGTATGTTATTTCAACCTCTGCCTTGTTCTTTTCAAGCTCGATTTCAAAATCCGAGCAGATGCATTCATAGTCATCATATCCTGCTTCCATCCACTTGTCTCTGTATTTGGTGTCATTATCAAGATATGCTCTGTAAATGTTGGGAATAAAGCCCTTTGCAAAGGCAGGGTCGGAGTTAATCATTTCCTTGCCGTTTACGGTGTAGCTTTCAATCATACCGCTGTTATTTGAGAAAACAATATTTCCGTTGCCGAAATCAACGGTGCTCTTTTCGCCGTCGTTGGTAAGCATAAGCTTGCCTTTTGACTTTGAGATTTCAACCTCGTAGTCATTCTTAAGTTCAATTTGCTCAAAAGCAATTTCTTCGTCGCCTGCATAATAATAAATATTGATGTGGCAATCGCAGTCACCCCTGGGCATTTTGAAATCAATATCAAAAGTTTTGCTTGCTTCGGGGGCAATATCAAGAATGATTTCGTCTGCGGCGATAAGAATATTTCCGTTTTTAACAACTTCCCACACAGCAGTTATATATGATGTGTTTTTAAATCTGTTGGTATTGGTAAATGTTATTTTCTTATCATCATAAGATGCTCTGACGGGGCGGTAAACATTCTTCATTTCCTTTGCACCGGTGTGAAGTCTTCTGTCGGGATAAACAAGACCGTCAACACAGAAGCAGCCGTCGTGTCTCCATTCGCCGTGGTCGCCGCCGTATGTAAACTTCCATTTTCCGTTGGGGTGATATACGGAATGATCGCTCCATTCCCAGATACATCCGCCCATAAGATTATCGTATTTATAGAATATATCCCAGTATTCTTCAAGTCCGCCGGGACCTACGCCCATTGCGTGTGCATATTCGCAAAGGAAGAAGGGCTTGGGAGTATACTTTTTGCCTCTTGTGTGCTTACCCGTTTTTTCAACATCCCTATGGCTTGTATACATTTCTGAAACAACATCATATGAATGTCTTTCGGTGCGGACAACGCCCTCATAATGCACGGGAATTTCGGGGCATACTTCGTGAAGATATTCACAGCAAATATCCTGGCACGCATATCCGCCTGCCTCGTTGCCGAGTGACCACATAATAACACCTGCACGGCTTCTGTCGCGAAGATACATTCTCTTAACTCTGTCAAGGTATCTCGGTGCCCATTCGGGGTTATGGCTGATAAGGTCAAAATTGTTATGAGGCTCACAGGCAACACCGTGAGTTTCTATGTCTGCCTCATCAACTATATAAAGACCGTAAATGTCGCAAAGAACATTGAATAATGCATCGGGAGGATAGTGCGATGTTCTCACAGCATTAACATTAAGCGATTTCATAAGCTTAATATCTTTTTCAAGATCGTCAAAGCTCATTACATAGCCGTTTTTGTAATGCGAATCGTGGTGGTTAACACCCTTGATTTTAATTCTCTTTCCGTTAACGGTGAAAATGTCTTTTTTGATTTTAACTGTTTTGAAACCGATATAGTTTCTTACCGTCATTATTTCTTCTTCGCCGAGATAAAGTGTTGTGTATGCGGTGTAAAGTTTGGGGATTTCAGCATTCCAGCTCTCAACATCAAGATTTCTGAATTCAACTGAGCTCACCTTTGAAACTTCCGCACATTTTTCGGCTATAAGCTTTTTGCCGTCATAAATCTCGGTATAAACGCAGTATCCTTCAGAATCGCCGCCAAGCTCAAAATTAACGCTGAGATTCCAGCCTTTTGATGTTTCTTTTGTTCGGTAATAAATATCGTTAAGATAAACCTTCGGCATCTCATAGAGAAGAACATCTCTGAAAATTCCGTTTTCTCTGAACATATCCTGGCATTCAAGAAATGTTCCGTTTGACCATTTGTGAACAACAGCAAGGAGCTCGTTTTCGCCTTCGGTGAGATATTCGGTGATGTTGAATTCTGCCGTGTTATGAGCACCTTCGCTGTAGCCGACGAATTTGCCGTTTACATATAAATCAAGGCAGGAAATAACACCGAGAAAAGAAATAATATATGTTTTGTCTGTTGCATCAACGCTGAATTTCTTTCTGTAAACACCAACGGGCTGCTCCTCGGGAACGTAGGGGGGTGGATTATCAAAAGCATAGGGGCAGTTGATATATGCGGGTGAATCAAATCCCGTTCTCTGCCAGGTTGAAGGAACCTTTATTTTGCAGAATTCGGTTGCATCCGTATCGATAATCTCAGGGAGATTTTTGTTTGTTGAATAATATTTGAAATCCCATTCGCCCGAAAGAACTTTTACCATATCGGAGCTTGTTCGTTCCTTTTTCAGCGGAGTTTTCTTAAGAGTTTCTATTGAAGAATAGGGGATAGCGTAGCCTCTGCCTTCGAGCTTGTTGATTTCGAAGACTGAAAAATCATTGTAGTTGGTACGGTTAATGGTGTATTTCATTTGTTTTTACCGCCTTTCCTCTAATTTTTTAATCATTATCTTAGCAGCTTTATAAATATCGCCGCAACCGAGAGTAATAATCAGATCTCCGCTTTTTGCGTGGTCCACGGCGTATTGTGCAACCTCTTCAAAAGTGTTGAACCATACACTTCCCGGAATTTTTTCGGCAAGCTGTGAGGTGTAAATTCCGTAGGTGTTAACCTCACGTGAGCCCATAATTTCAGTCATAATACAGTAATCGGGTATTTTCAGAACTCTTACAAATTCATCAAAGAGTATAGATGTTCTTGAATATGTGAAGGGCTGGAATACGGCATAGACATTTTTATAACCCATATTCATTGCGGCATTAAGTGTAACTTCAAGCTCTTTGGGATGATGTGCGTAGTCATCAACGATTGTTATACCGTCTATTTCAGCAAGCTTTTCAAAACGTCTGCCCGCACCTTTGAAGTCTGCTATCCCTTTAACGCATTGTTCAAAAGATACACCTGATTCCATTGCAGAAGCAATAACTGCAAGAGCGTTATAAACATTGTGCATTCCCGGAACGGAAAGATTAATTCTTCCGAGTTTTTTGCCGAAGCGGATAACATCAAACGAAGCATATTCGTTTATAAGCTCAACATTTACTGCACGGTAATTGTTTTCTTCACCGAGTCCGAATGTAATAACCGGCTTATTGTTTTCTTTTGAAGCAGGTGCAACGGTATCTTCGGTGTTTTTATCGTCACCGTTATAAATAATCAGTTTTGTTGCCATTGAAACAAATTTTGTGAAGGATTTTTTCAGATTATCAAATGTTTTGAAATAATCAAGGTGATCTTCGTCAACATTGAGAACAACGGCAATATCGGGTGATAAATCAAGAAATGTATCAACAAATTCGCAAGCTTCGCAAACCATATGCTCGCTTTTGCCGACAATGCCGTTTGTGCCGGTAAGAGGAAGCTTGCCGCCGATTACGGCTGTGGGGTCAAAATCGGCTTCAATAAGAACCTGAGTAAGCATTGAACAAGCGGTTGTTTTGCCGTGTGTGCCGCTTATGCATATGCTGTTCGGATAAATTCTTGTTACGGCTCCGAGAAGCTTACTTCTTTCATAAGTTGGTATTCCAGATGCTTTTGCGGCAACAAGCTCGGGGTTATCGGGTAAAAGTGCGGCGGTGTAAATAATCATTTCCGCACCTTCGATATTTTCGGCTTTCTGCCCCAGAGTAACGGGAATTCCGAGCGATTTTATTCTCGCAAGAGTATCAGTTTCGTTGTTATCGGAACCGCTTAAAACGTAACCCTTCTGATGAAGTATTTCGGCAAGCGGGCACATTCCCGAGCCGCCTATGCCTATAAAATGAATTCTTTTCACAGATAAGAGCTGTTTATCTATTTCAAACATAGGTTATCGTCCTTTCGTTAGTATCAAGAACTATTATATTACACAAAAAATAAAAAATAAAGGGTTATTTAAAAATATATTGATTTTTTGCAAGTGGCAATCAGTTTTAATAAATCATAAACTGTTACTGGTCACACTTTGGAGGTGGCATTTTGAAAAAGATTAAAGATTTTTTGATAATCGGCGGAGATAAGCGGCAGCTTTTTGTTGCAGATTATTTCAGAAATATCGGAAAGAATGTTATAACATACGGTCTTTCTGATGATAAAAATACAGAAAATGAAACTTTTACTTCCGCAGTTATGCGGTCAGAGGCAATAATTTTGCCGCTTCCGCTGACTAAAGACGGCAAAAAGATTTTTTCATTTTATCCGATAAAAGAAACTATTGATGATGTTGCCGGCATATTAAAAAGTGACCAGTTAGTATTTGCCGGTATGCTCAGCAATTCAACAATGAATAAACTTTTAAAGAATAATCCGAAAGTGTTTGATTATTTCAGACGGGACGAGGTCAGCATTCTTAACAGCATTCCCACGGTTCAGGGAATACTTAAAACAATTTTTGATAATGTTGATTTTACCGTTCATTCAAGCAACTGTGCCGTTTTCGGCTACGGAAAAACGGGTAAGCTCACTTCTTCAACGCTCAAATCTCTCGGTGCCAATGTAACGGTTTGCGTAAGAAAATATTCAGATATAGCATTTGCTCATTCCAACGGTATTAACGGCTGTCTGATAAAAGATTTTTATTCAATCGCCGATAAATTTGATGTTATTATTAACACAGTTCCGTCGCTGGTAATAAACCGCGATATACTTAAAAGGCTCAGCAGTAAATGCATAATCATTGATGTTGCTTCTGCTCCGTACGGAACTGATTTTGCGGCAGCCGAGGATTACGGAATCAAAGCATTGCAATGCCCTTCGCTTCCGGGTAAAACAGCACCCAAAACAGCGGGCGAGATTATTTCTGTGGGCATAATGAACATTTTAAAGGAGGAGGGCTATGAATAATAAAAGAATAGGCTTTGCTCTTTGCGGTTCATTCTGCACTTTTTCTCAGGCGATAAAGCAAATTGAAGTGTTGGCTGAAATGGGTGCTGATGTTTTTCCGATAATGTCATTCAATGCTTATTCAATAAGCACCCGTTTCGGAAAAGCCGAGGAGCATATTGAAAGAATTGAAAAGCTTTGCGGCAAAAAAATAATTGCATCAATATTTGATGCCGAGCCTATAGGTCCCAAAAATCTGCTTGATTTGCTTATTATTGAGCCCTGCACGGGCAACACTCTCGGAAAGCTTGCAAACGGCATAACCGATACTCCGGTTACGCTTGCTGCCAAAGCTCATTTGAGAAACGAAAAACCTCTTCTTATTGCGGTTTCAAGCAATGATGCTTTAACTGCTTCAGCAGCAAATATCGGAAAACTTCTTAACACCAAAAACATCTATTTTGTTCCGATGAGACAGGATTCGCCTATAAATAAAACCCGTTCTGTTGTTGCCGATTTTTCAAAAACAGCAGCTTCTGCAGAAGCTGCATTGAATGGTTTGCAAATACAACCCATATTAACTGAAATATAAGATTTTTGTTGTTTTTTTAGCTGATTTGTGATAACATATAATCATCTTTGAGGTGATTATATGAATAAAATTGTTTTGAATATTGAAGGAATGCATTGTGCCGCTTGTTCGGCGGCAGTTGAAAAATCGGTGGGAAAGCTTAAGGGCATTGAAAGCGTGAGCGTTAATCTTACCGCAGGCAATGCCCTTATATATTTTGACGAAGCATTAATCGGAACAGACGAAATGATTGAGGCTGTAAATAACGCAGGATTTAAAGGCTCGCTTCCCGAAAATAAAGAACGGGCTCAGATAAAACAGAAAGCGGAAAAAGACACATTAAATGCAAAAAGAAGACTGATTTTTTCGGTTTTATTTGCTCTTCCTCTTTTTTATGTTTCAATGGGTCATATGTTTGGAGCACCGCTTCCCGAATTGATAGACCCTGCGTTTAACCCTTCTGCATATGCTTTGACTCAGCTTGTTTTCTGTGTTCCCGTCTTGATCAGCGGATTTGAAATATTCAAGAATGCAATTAAAGCGGCTTTTCATAAAAATGTGAATATGGACACGCTGGTATCTATGGGTTCGGCAGTTTCGTTTGCTTACAGTATTTACTCTCTGATTAAAATAATAAACGGCGATTCAAGCTATATTCATCAGCTTTATTTTGAATCTGCAGGACTTATTCTGACCTTTATTCTTATCGGCAGATACCTTGAATCCTTCAGCAAGAAAAAAACAAATTCCGCAGTTGAAAAATTGCTTGATTTATCACCCGATACTGCAACCGTAATTGTTGACGGCAAAGAAAAAGAGGTTTCATCTTCAACGCTTAAGGTTGGAGATATTGTGGCGGTTAAATCGGGAATGACAATTCCGGTTGACGGCAAAATAATCAGCGGTCATTGCATTGCCGATGAATCTATGCTTACGGGTGAAAGTATGCCCGTTGAAAAGAATGTAGGAAATGATGTTTTCGGCGGAACACTCAACAATAACGGATATATTCAGTTTGAGGTAACTGCAGATATATCATCATCCGTACCTGCAAAAATCGCCGAATATGTCAGCCTTGCTCAAACAACAAAAGCACCGATTGCAAATCTTGCCAATAAAATTGCCTCCGTCTTTGTGCCTGCTGTTATTGTTATTGCCGCTGCGGCTGCTTTGATTTGGCTGTTTGCGGGCGAATCACCCTCATTTGCAATAAAGATTTTTGTTTGCGTTCTTGTTATTGCCTGCCCTTGTTCGCTGGGGCTTGCAACGCCAACAGCTCTTACAGTTTCAATGGGAAGCAGTGCATCAAAGGGTCTGCTGATTAAAAACGGTGAAGCATTGGAGCGTCTTTCACAGATTGATACGGTTATATTTGATAAAACAGGAACAATAACAAGCGGAAAACCCGCCGTTTCGGACTTCAGATGTTTTAACGGCTTTTCCGAAAATGAAGTGTTAACTTTGATTGCAAGTGCCGAAATCAAAAGCGGACATCCTCTTGCACTGGCAGTTTTGCAATACTGTGAAGAAAAAAATGTTGCGATAAAAGAATGCAGCGAGTTTAATTCCTTAACCGGAATGGGTCTTGATTGTGTTGTTGACGGCAAAAAAATAATATGCGGAAATGCAAAGCTTCTTTCAAAAAACGGTGTTGATATGTATATGGCATCGGGGTTTTCTGAAAAGGTTTCATCCATTGGCGAAACGGCTGTTTTTATGGCGGTTAACGGTGTTCTTGCTGCAGCCGCAGCTGTTTCGGATTCGATTAAAGAAGGAACATCAGAGATTCTGAATTCAATTAAATCTCTCGGAATTAAAACAGTTATGCTTACCGGTGATAATTCAAAAACTGCAAAGGCGGTTGCAGAAAAAGCGGGTATTGAAGAAGTTTATGCGGAGCTTATGCCTGATGATAAGCTTAATGTTGTTAACAAGCTCAGAAACGAAGGCAAAAAGGTTGTTATGGTTGGTGACGGAATCAACGATGCACCTTCTCTTGCTGCTGCGGATGTTGGTATCGCAATAGGCAGCGGAACGGATATTGCGATTGAATCGGCAGATATTGTTCTTATGGGCGGAGATTTATCGGGCGTTTTGTCTGCATTGAAAATCAGCAGAAGAACAATGAAAATTATCAGGCAGAATCTTTTCTGGGCTTTTGCATATAACTGCATTTGCATTCCGGTTGCGGCAGGCTTGCTCTATCCGTTCGGAGGGCCTCTTCTTAATCCTATGATAGGTGCAGCTGCAATGTCATTGAGCTCCGTAACGGTTGTAAGCAATTCTTTAAGGCTGCGTAAAACAAGATAATAAAGGCTTGAAATAGAATTATTTATTTGATATAATATTTTATTGAAAATTTTGTAAAAAGTTGGTTAAGATTATGAAGGGTAAACTTATAGTTATTGAAGGTCTTGACGGAAGCGGAAAATCAACCCAGGAGGAGCTTCTTAAGAAAAGGCTTGCAGAAATAAATATAAAGGTTAATTTTATTAAACTCCCCAATTATGATGACCCTGCGTGTGACCTTGTTAAGATGTATTTATCAGGCAGATTCGGAAGTGACCCTTCTGATGTCAACGCTTATGCTGCATCATCATTTTTTGCTGTTGACAGATATGTAAGCTATAACTGTTACTGGAAAGAAGCATATCTTAACGGAGAGGTTTTTCTTGCCGACAGATACACAACCTCAAATGCTTATCACCAGTTAACCAAGACAGATAAAGCTGAGTGGGATTCATACCTTGAATGGCTTGAAGATTTTGAATATAATAAAATGGGAATTCCGAAGCCTGATGCAGTTATTTATCTTGATATGCCCGTTGAGGTTTCGCAGAAGCTTATGACAAGCCGATATAACGGCGATGATTCAAAGAAAGATATTCACGAAAAGAATGTTGATTATTTAAATAAATGCCGTGAAGCAGCAGATTACGCCTGCAAAAAGCTTGGATGGACAAGGATTGTTTGCGGCGAAAACGGTGAGCCTCTGCCCATCGAATCAATATCCGATAAGGTTTTCGAGGCAATTTTAAAGCTTCTTGAGATTAAACTATGATCAGACTTGCAACAGATAAAGATATAAGCGGAATAATAGCTCTTTGGAATGAAGCCTTCGGAGATTCAGAAAGAGAAATACGTTTTTTTCTTGATAATAAATTCAAGCCTGAAAACACATTAATATATGAATTCTGCGGAGAAGCGGTTTCTATGCTGTTTTTGCTTGAAGGCAATATGATAATCAACGGTGCAGAGTATCCTTCATATTATCTTTATGCGGCTTGCACTGCAAAGAAATGCAGGGGCAGGGGAATAATGGCAGAGCTTCTTGAAAAAGCAAAATTGCTGGCTTCAGAAAGAAACAAGTGTTTTATTTGTCTTATGCCCGGAGAAAAAACACTTTTTGATTTTTATGAAAGATTTGGGTATAAAACTGTTTTTGCAAGAAAAAAACTATATATAAAGGCAGCCGACTTAACGGATTATAAAAGCGAAAACAATAAATACAAGTTTTCTGATTATTATAAAAAAAGGAATTTTGCTTTCTCAAGATTTAACCGTTTTGAATGGGATAACGATTCAATAGAGTTTGCCTGTAAAAGTCAAATTCTTTACGGCGGCGAAGTGATAAATTTGTGTAAAGGGTATGCACTTTACAATAAAAATGAATCCGGAATAACTGTAAAGGAATTTGCTTTCGCTGAATGCGATTTTTCCGATGCACTTAATTATTTATTGGAGCATACAAATTCTGATTATGCGGTAGTTTATCTTCCGTTTGATTATCAAACTGATTACGGAAAATTTGAAATTGAGTTTTCAGCAATGGCAATTTCCGTAAACCCTGAATATGATTATTTGGTTGATGAATTTAACAATGCATATCTCGGGCTTACATTGGATTAAAGGAGTTTTAAAAATGTTTTATATGTTCTTTGCCGATGGCTTTGAAGAGGTTGAAGCTATAGCTGCTCTTGATGTTATAAGAAGGGCAAAAATTGAAATTAAAAGTGTTGGAATCGGTAAAAAGAATATAACGGGTTCTCACGGAATAACTGTTGTTTGCGATTTAACGGAGAGTGAAATTGCACCTTCAGCTAATTGTGAAGGTATAATTCTGCCCGGTGGAATGCCCGGCACCGAGAATTTATATAAATCCGAAAAAGTCAATGAATTTATTGATTATTGCAGCCTGAATGATAAGTATTTATGTGCTATCTGTGCCGCACCTATAGTTTTTGGCAGAAAAAATCTTCTTTCGGGTAAAAATGCAGTTTGTTTTCCCGGGTTTGAGGATGAGCTGAAGGGTGCTGTTGTTTCTGATTCTTTTGTTTGCACAGACGGTAAATTCATAACCGCAAAAGGGATGGGAAGTGCCGTTAATTTCGGCTTGGAAATCGTTTCTGCCGTTAAAGGCAGAGAATTTGCGGATAATCTGAAATCAACACTGCAATGTTCATAAGTAAAACAAAAGCGAGAAAAATCTTTTCGGATATAAGAAAATCAATCCCATCGGATATAAAGACTGATTATGACGGAAAGATTATCAATAATATAATCAGTTCACAAATAATTAATGATTTTGAAAAAGTATTGTGTTATGTTTCGGTTAAGGATGAGCCTGATACAAGAAATTTTATTGATTATTTGCTGAAAATCGGTAAAACTGTTTATGTACCGTATTGCAAAAATAAAGATATGCTCTTTTATCGGCTGAAAGACTCCGGTGAACTTGTTGACGGTGCGTTCGGTATTCCGACTGTTGATGTGTCAGATAAAATGCCGCTTGTTGATTTTGAAAGCTGCATCTGCATTGTTCCCGCACTTTCTTTTGATTTGAAAGGCTGCCGTCTCGGATACGGCGGCGGATTCTATGACAGATTTCTCAGCGGTAAAGAGATATTTAAGCTTGGAATAACCTATGAGGCTTGCCTGACAACCGAGCTTCCGTCTGAAAACTATGATAAAGCGGTTGATGCGGTAATCACCGAGAAAAATATTATTAGAAGAAAACTCTGAAATCGGGAGGTTTCTACATATGAATAATGATAATAACAAAAAAGATCTTTTCAAAGTGAATATTGAAGATGACGGCTTTCTCAATCCCGAGGAGCTTGATAAACTTGTTCCTCCTCCGGTTGTGCCCGAAAAGAAAAAGTTTGAGGTTCATATCGAAGATTTTGATGCACCCGAATCATATGTTGATGAACAGCCGAAATATAAGGGCGAAATATATTTTTCAAACCGAAAACCCGTGAAATATAATTCTGCCCAGGAAAAGAAAACCGTGGCTGTTAAAAAGCCTGCATCTTCAAAAATAAAAAAGCAGATTAACTCTTTTGTTGCCGTTTTCTGCTCTGTTGTGCTGATATTTACCGTTGCATTATCTGCTATTGCCATTTCCTGCATAAACGATGTGCTTGCGATAACAAGAAGTGATGAAATAGTAACGGTTAACATTCCGAGTGACGCAACAACAAATGAAATAATTGAAATTCTCGGCGATAACGGTCTTGTTAAGCAGGAAACATTTTGTAAGATTTTTTATTCTGCAATGGATTGGTTCAAAAATCTCAATAAAGAGAAAAAGCCCGGTCCTCCCACTTATTTAAGCGGTGTTTATTATGTTCAGAAGAATCTCGGTCTTGAGGGATATTTGACCGAATTCAAAGAGATTCGTAAATCAGCAGATACCGTATCACTTGCTTTCCCCGAAGGCTGGACAATCTATCAGATGTTTGAAAGACTTGATAAATACGGCGTTTGCAGCAAAGATAAGCTTATCGCTTCACTTCAGGGAACAACATTTGAAAATGATTTTGTTTCGGAAATTCCCAATAATTCGGGCAGAACTTTTTCTCTTGAAGGATATTTTTATCCCGATACCTATGAATTCTATGAAGGAAGCGACCCCAACAGCGTAATAAGAAAATTCCTCAGCAACACTGAATCAAGATGGACTGATGAATACGAAGAGCAGCGTAAAAAGCTCGGATATTCAAGGGATGAAATAATTATTATTGCTTCAATTATCCAGCGTGAGGCGGCAAATGAGGAGCAGATGGGACTTATTTCATCGGTTATTCATAACAGACTCAGACGCTCCGTTTCATGGCCTACCCTCGGCTGCAATTCAACGGCAAACTATATCAAGAATTATGTTGCTCCCAACGTAAGCGAAGCGGATGCAATAATGTATGAGCAGAAATATAATACCTATTATGTTCAGGGACTTCCTCCCGGACCGATATGCAATCCTGGTGACGATGCAATAAATGCTGCTCTTTTCCCCGATGATACGGATTATTATTTCTTCAGACACGATAAGTTCGGTCAGATTTATATGGCTAAAACACAGTCTGAACACGATTCAAACGGAATTCTTGTTCTTAAAGCAAACAGCAGATAACAGATTTTGGAGTTTAGTATGAGTTTTATTATTAAGCCGGAGCTTCTTGCTCCGGCAGGCGATAAAGAACGCCTTGAAGCTGCAATAGAATACGGTGCTGACGCTGTGTATCTCGGCTCTGATTGCTTCGGAATGAGAACAGCGGCTGCAAGTTTTGGCGGAGAAAGCCTCAGGGAAGCATGCAGCTATGCCCATTCAAAAGGGGCTAAGGTTTATTTAACCTGCAATACTGTTCCGAGAAACAATGAGCTTTCTTTTCTTCCTCAGTTTCTTGAATTTGCGGCTGACTGCGGTGTTGATGCATTTATTGTAACCGATATAGGTGTTATGCAGCTTGTTCAGAAGTATGCCCCGAATGTTGAAATTCATATTTCAACCCAGGCGGGCATAACCAACTATGCCGCAGCTAACGCTTTTTATAATATGGGTGCAAAAAGAATTGTTACAGCCCGTGAGCTCTCACTTGAAGAGATAGCAGGAATAAGAGCAAAAACACCTGCTGATCTTGAAATCGAATGCTTTGTTCACGGTGCAATGTGCGTTTCTTTTTCCGGCAGATGCCTGCTTTCAAATTATATGACGAGCAGAGATTCCAACAGGGGAGACTGTGCACAGCCCTGCAGATGGCATTATTCACTTGTTGAAGAAAAAAGACCCGGAGAATATTTCCCCGTTGAGCAGGATAACACCGGTACATATATAATGAATTCAAGGGATATGTGTCTTATTGAGCATATTCCTGAATTGGTCAAAGCAGGAATAAACAGCTTTAAAATTGAAGGCAGAGCCAAATCAGCTTATTATACAGCTGTGTCGGTTAATGCCTACAGATGTGCACTTGATGCATATGAGAAATCAGGCTTTGCCGAAGATTTCGTTCCTGATAAATGGATAATTGATGAGGTCAGAAAAGCAAGCAACCGTCAGTATTGCACGGGGTTTTATTTCTCAACGCCTATGGATGATGCTCAGATTTTCTATAACGGCGGTTATGTGAGAGAATGGGATGTTGCCGCAATAGCTGAAGATTGGAAAAACGGTGTATTATATGCATCGCAAAGAAACCGTTTTTTTGAAGGTGATGAGCTTGAAATAATGATTAAAGGCGTTGAACCGATAAAGGTTAAAGTTCAGAATCTTAAAAACGCAGACGG
Organism: uncultured Clostridia bacterium; assembly: GCA_937880805.1. Lineage (GTDB taxonomy): Bacteria > Bacillota > Clostridia > Oscillospirales > Acutalibacteraceae > CAG-177. Next base: position 25,229 of record CALGRR010000071.1, on the reverse strand, counting down.
TGAATTGATAGAAAACGCACCGCATCCGATGATGGCATTGAGCTTTGATTGCCCCGTTGAGGTTCCGAAGGGTGCATATCTCCGCATGCAACGCAAGGGCGGTGTTATTCTTTGAGCAGCTACTTGCCGATTATTATCCTTTTTTTGATTTTATTTTTCATTTTTCGTGAAGAGAAGAATAATAATATCAGGAGGATTATTAAAAAAAGAAAGAGAAGAGGAGTTTTGGATATGAGTGATATTTTCAATAAATATATCGGAAAGGATTGCATAGTTTATACTTCCAACAGCAATTTATCAGCCATCGAGTGCAATATAATTTCCGTTGAAGATAATTGGCTCAGCATCAGAACAAAAGACGGCGAAGAGGTAATCAATTTTGATTATGTTGTTCGTATAAAAGAGCATCCGGTTAATAAAAACGGAAAGAAAAAATCAGTTATATTTTAATTGTTGAAAGCCAGGCTTCAAAAAGCCTGGTTTTTTTGCTTTATTTTACAATCAATAACTTGTGTTTTTTCTTGACATTGCTTCAATATGTGGTATAATTGTATCGGTAAAATTTGCGGAATTTGGGAGGATTGACCGAATGGCTAAAAAACCCGAATATAATAATGAAAGTATGACTTTGCTGAAAGGCCCCGATAAGGTAAGAAAAAGACCTGCCGTTATTTTCGGCTCCGACGGGCTTGACGGCTGCCAGCATGCCGCTTTTGAAATAATTTCAAACTCTATTGATGAGGCAAGAGAGGGCTTCGGTATTAAAATAATTATCACTCTTTATTCCGATAAGTCTATCGAGGTTCAGGATTTCGGAAGAGGTCTGCCCGTTGATTATAATAAAAAAGAGCAGCGTTATAACTGGGAGCTTGCCTTCTGCGAAATGTATGCCGGAAGCAAGTATGATACCAACAATAACGGCAGTTATGAATATTCGCTCGGTCTTAACGGACTCGGACTTTGCTCAACACAGTTTGCATCCGAATATATGGAAGCGGAAGTTCACGCAGGCGGCTACAGATACCTTCTTAATTTTGAAAAAGGCTTCATAGTCGGCGATATGGTGAAGGAAGAATATTCAAAGAAAGATACGGGCACAAGAATCAAATGGAGACCTGACCTTGAGGTTTTCACCGATATTGATATTCCTCTTGAATATTTTCAGGATACATTGAAAAAGCAGGCCGTTGTTAATGCGGGCGTAAAGTTTATTCTTAAAAATCAGGTTGGCAAATCCTTTGAAACCTATGAATATCTTTATGAAAACGGAATTGAAGATTATGTTAAAGAGATAATCGGCGAGGATTCGCTCACAACCGTTCAGACCTGGCACGGTGACCGTGTGGGCAGAGACCGTGAGGATTTGGATGATTATAAGCTCAAAATCAACATTTCCGTTGCATTTTCAAACAAAGTTCAGCTTAAAGAATTCTATCATAATTCAAGCTTTCTTGAAAACGGCGGTTCACCCGATAAAGCGACAAGGCTCGGATTTGTTGCTCAGATTGATTCATACCTTAAACAAAGCGGTAAATATCAGAAGAGCGACAGCAAAATAACCTTCCAGGATATTGAAGACTGTCTTGTTCTTGTTATTTCGTCATTCTCAACGCAGACTTCTTATGCCAACCAGACAAAAAAAGCTATAACGAATAAATTCATTCAGGATGCAATGACTGAATTTATCAAGCATCAGCTTGAAATTTATTTCATTGAAAACCCGATTGAGGCTGAAAAAATCGGCAATCAGGTTCTTATCAATATGAGAAGCCGTATTAAGGCGGAAAAAACCCGTCAGGGCATTAAAGAATCACTTATTCAGAATGTTGGCAATCTTACAAACAGAATTCAGAAGTTTGTTGACTGCCGAAGCAAGGACCCTGAAATCCGTGAGCTTTTCATCGTTGAGGGTGATTCGGCTCTCGGTGCTTGTAAGCAGTCGAGAAATTCGGAGTTTCAGGCTATAATTCCCGTCAGAGGTAAGATTCTTAACTGCCTTAAATCTGAATACGACCGTATATTTAAAAGCGATATTATAACTGATTTAATAAAAGTTATCGGCTGCGGCGTTGAAATCGAAGGCAAGAAAAAAGCAGGCAAGGATATGGTTTCGTTTAATCTTGATTTGCTTCGCTGGAGCAAGATTATAATTTGTACCGATGCCGATGTTGACGGATTCCATATCAGAACGCTTATATTAACAATGATTTACAGACTTATGCCCACGCTTATTCACGAGGGCAAGGTGTTTATTGCAGAATCTCCGCTTTATGAAATCAACTGCGGCGATGAAACGTGGTTTGCTTACACAGAAAAAGAAAAATCGGATGTTGTTGCTCAGATAGGCAACAAAAAATATACCGTTCAGCGTTCAAAGGGCCTTGGTGAAAACGACCCCGATATGATGTCACTTACAACAATGAATCCTTCAACACGCCGTCTGATTAAAATTGAACCCTCTTTCGCAAAGGAAACGGCAGAAAAGTTTGACCTGCTTCTTGGTGATAATCTTGCAGGAAGAAAGGATTATATATCCGAAAACGGTCATCTTTATATTGATTTAACCGATGTTTCTTAAAATTAAGTATAACGGAGTATAAATAATATGGCTAAAAAATCAAAAAAAGATATAACGGCTTCTCTCCGCCAGCTTGATGATAAAACGCATATTTTCGGTGCGGGTGAAATTGTTAATCAGGAAATAACCGATGCTCTTGAAGTTAACTTTATGCCCTATGCGATGAGTGTAATTATGAGCCGTGCAATTCCTGAAATTGACGGCTTCAAGCCCTCACACCGCAAGATTCTATATATGATGTATAAAATGGGTCTTTTAACGGGTCAGAGGGCAAAATCCGCAAAGATTGTGGGTCAGGTTATGCAGCTTAACCCCCACGGCGATGCTGCGATTTATGACACTATGGTGCGTCTTTCAAAGGGCTATGAAGCATTGCTGCACCCCTATGTTGATTCAAAAGGTAACTTTGGTAAAGCTTTTTCAAGAGATATGATGTGGGCTGCATCGAGATATACCGAAGCAAAGCTTGAAAAAATATGCACAGAGTTTTTCACCGATATTGATAAAGATACCGTTGATATGGTGGATAACTTTGATAATACAATGAAAGAGCCGAGCCTTTTGCCGGTAAATTTCCCCAGCATTCTTGTTAATGCAAATACCGGAATTGCCGCAGGTATGGCGAGCTCAATATGTTCATTTAATCTTGAAGAGGTTTGCAAAACAACCATTGAGCTTTTGAAAAATCAAAAGCACGATGTTGCCGATACTCTTCTTGCTCCCGACTTTGCAGGCGGCGGATTGCTCGTTTATGACAGAAACACATTCGAGGAAATTTATCGCACGGGCAGGGGAGGCTTTAAGGTAAGAGCGAGATACAGCTATGATAAGTCAAACAGTTGCATTGATATTACCGAAATCCCGCCCACAACAACATCAGAGGCAATAATTGATAAGATTGTTGAAAAAATAAAAGCCGGTTCAATCAGAGAAATCAACGATGTTCGTGATGAAACCGATTTGAACGGTCTTAAAATAACAATCGATATTAAAAAAGGCACCGATCCCGATAAGCTTATGAAGAAGCTTTATTCATCAACCCCGCTTCAGGATACATTCTCATGCAATTTCAATGTTCTTGTAAAGGGAAATCCGAGAGTTTTCGGCGTTAAAGAGCTTTTAAATGAGTGGATTGATTTCAGAAGTGACTGCGTAAGACGCAGAACGGCTTTTGATTTGAAGCGTGCAAAAGACAGACTTCACCTTCTTCGCGGTCTTGAAAAGATTCTTCTTGATATTGATAAAGCGATAAAGATTATCAGAAACACCGAAGAGGAAAGCGACGTTGTTCCCAACCTTATGATCGGATTTAAAATCGATAAAATTCAGGCTGAGTATGTTGCGGAAATAAAGCTTCGTCACCTCAATAAAGAATATATTCTTAAGCGTTTGCAGGATATTGAGAAGCTTGAAAAAGCGATAAGCGACCTTGAGGATATTCTTGCAAATCCCAAGCGTATCAAGCAGATTATTATTTTTGAACTCAAAGAAGTAATCAAAAAATATGCAAAGCCCAGAAAAACCGAAATAATTTATGATTCCGATATTGAGGAAGAAAAGGAAGAGGATGATATTCCGGATTATCCCGTTCATATTTTCTTCAGCCGTGAAGGATATTTCAAAAAGATAACTCCCCAGTCACTCAGAATGAGCAACAGCAATAAGCTTAAAGACGGTGACGAGATAATCCAGACGGCGGAAACCACAAATTCGGTTGAAATTCTGTTCTTTACAAATAAATGCCAGGTTTATAAAACGAGGGCAGCAAATTTTGAAGATTCCAAAGCAAGCTCACTCGGCGATTATGTAGCGGCGAAGCTTGAGATGGAAGAGGGAGAAGTGCCCGTTTATATGGCACTGACTTCAGATTACAGCGGATATATGCTCTTCTTCTTTGAAAACGGCAAGGTTGCAAAGGTTGATATGAACGCATACCAGACTGTAACAAAACGAAAAAAGCTTATCAAGGCATTTTCCGATAAATCACCGGCAGCTTCGATAATTTATATCAAAGAAGATAAAGAGCTTGTTGTTGTTTCAAGTGCAGGCAGACATCTTCTTATCAACACAGCCGTTATACTTCCGAAAACAACCAAGGATACAATCGGTGTTGGTGTTATGACTTTGAAAAAAGGTCAGAGAGTGCTTTCAGTCCGTGAATATAATGATGGGGAATTTGCAAAGCCATACAGATATAAAGCAAAAAATCTTCCCGCTGCAGGAGCCCTTCTCAGCACGGAGGATGAGGGTGAACAGATTACTTTTGAATAAATCTGCAGCCGACAGAGGTTGGGCATCCCCACTTCTGTCGGCCTTAAAGCAGAGCAAAAAAGTCAAACGCAACACTCAATTTTGTTCTGCAAATATATCTTTGCACCGGGATAATTGATAATTCAATGTATTTTTTGCCAAATTAATAAAAAAATCTCTTGCATTTATCAATAATGTGTGTTAAAATTCATTAGTACAAAATTTTCTGGAGGTCATTAACCTATGCAGTGGTATGAAATCGTTTTAGGAATTGTTCTTATAATCACTTCTATTGCACTTATCGCTATCGTTCTTCTTCAGGAAGGTCGTTCAGCAGGTCTTTCAGGTGCAATCGCAGGCGGAGCAGAAACATTTTTGGGTAAAAATAAGAGCAAAACAATCGAAAACAAGCTTGTTTCAATAACAAAGATTCTTGCTATTGTTTTCTTTGTTCTTTCTCTTATCGGAACACTCATTGTTCTTTTTGTTCAATGATTATTTGATGATTACGAGCCGTTCGATATGAACGGCTCTTTTTCTTTTTATTCAAGCTTTTTTCTGAGCTTCTCAAGAACTCTTTTTTCAATTCTGCTCACATAAGACCTTGATATATTCAGCTTATCCGCAACCTGCCTCTGCGTAAGAGGCATTGTACCGTACAGACCGTATCTCATTATTATTATTGTTTTTTCTCTTTCATCCTTTATTTCTTCGATGCCTTCATATAATTTTTTTATTTTAATGTTTTTATCAATATCATCAATTATTGTGTCATCAACGCTGATAATATCAATAAGAGTCAGAGGATTGCCCTCGCTGTCTGTATCAATAGGTTCATTGATTGATATTTCATTTGAATTCTTTCTTTTGCTTCTGTAATGCATCAGAATTTCATTTTCGATGCATTTTGAAGCGTACGTTGCAAATTTAATTCCTTTAGTATTGTCAAAGGAATTTACGGCTTTTATAAGACCGATGGTTCCGATTGAAATAAGGTCGTCTTGCTCATCGCTTGAAGAATAATACTTTTTGATGATATGTGCAACAAGCCTCAGGTTATGTTCGATCAGAATGTTTTTGGCGTCAATATCACCTTGCTTGAACTTCTCAAAATACACTTTTTCATCCTTTGTGCTCAGTGCGGGAGGAAAGGAATTTCCGTTTCCTATATGCAGAGCAAAAAATAAGAACCCTCTTGAAATGATGTCAAGAATAATATTAAGCATTTCTTTCACCTCACACCAACAAATATATGAAAGAACATGTGTAAAATGATAAAAAAATTAACATATATTTCATTTTATATAAATATAGAACTTGCAAAATTAGATAAAAAGATATATAATTATTATAATTATATGCAGGGAGTGTTTTTTATGAGTTCAATCAAGCTTGGTGCACAGTTATATACCCTTCGCGATTATATCAGAACCTATGAGGATTGCGAAGCAACATTCAAATACCTTAACGATATAGGAATCAATGTTATTCAGATTTCGGGCATAGGCCCCATTCCTGCCGAGAAGGTTGCCTATCTTGTTGAAAAATATAATATGGATGTTTGTGTAACCCACACTTCGTTCGACAGAATGCGTACCGATCTGGATGCAGTTATGAAGGAGCATAAAATGCTCGGCTGTGACACCTTGGGAATAGGCGGAATGCCCGAAGAATTCAGAAAAGATGCAGAAAGCCTTAATGAATTCATTAAGATTACAAGCGAAATCGGCAAAAGAATGCACGATAACGGCTTGCAGTTTGCTTATCATAATCACGCATTTGAATTTTCAAAGCTTGATAACGGCAGAAGAATTTTTGATGTTCTTATTGAGGATACAAAACCCGAGGAATTCAGCTTTATCGGCGATACGTATTGGTTCCAATTCGGTGGAGTTAATCCCTGCGACTACATAAAAAAGATTAAAAACAGAATGAAGGTTTGCCATTTCAAGGATTACGGCATTACCGACCACACTCCGAAGTTTGTTGAAATCGGAACAGGCAACCTTAATCTTGATGATATTTATAATACCTGCAAATCAACCGGTGTTAAATATATTGTTATTGAGCAGGATATTTGCGAAATTGACCCCAGAGAATCAATGGCTATAAGCTACAGAAATCTTGTTGATATAGCAAAAAGGAATGAGAAATAAATGATAAATCAGCCTTTGACTTTAACCGTATTAACCGATATTCACCATTACTCCGAAAAAATCGGAGTAAGCGGAAAAGCATATGAAACCGCAAATGCAAAAAGCCAGATTCTTCTTGCCGAGGCAGGCAAGGTGCTTTCCGAAACTTTTGAGCAGATTGCAGAAGACAACAGAAGCGATATTGTGCTGATTTCGGGTGATATAACAAGCAACGGTGATTTTGAATCGCATAAAGAAATTATTTCGATGCTCCGCAGTTTAAAGTCAAGAGGCAAAAGAGTTTATGTAATAACGGCAACTCACGATTTCAGAAAAGGCGGAGAAGCGCCTTCATATATCGGTGATAAAAGAATATCCGTTCCCGCTGCAACCCGTGATTTGCTTTTTGAAATGTACCGCGAATTCGGTCCTGATGAAGCAATTTCGGTTCACAGAGAGAGTATGTCATATATTATTCAGCTTTGTGACGGTTACAGACTTTTTGCTTTGAATGATGACAGTAATTGCAACGGCAAAAGCGGCTTCTCGGATGAATGCTTTGAATGGATAAAAGAGAATGCCGAAAAAGCCCGTGAGGATAATCAGTTTATTGTTGCAATGACACATCATCCTCTTATTGCTCCGTCACCTATTTATGAAATAATCGGAAAAGGCGATATGCTCGGCGATTATAAAGAACGAATTGAACAGCTTGCTGATTTGGGAATACAGTTTATTTTTACGGGTCATACGCATATTCCGAATGTTTCTCTTTATCAAAGCAAAAGAGGCAATGCTCTTTATGACATCTGCACCGGCTCCGCAATAGGTTATTCGGGCTCAATCAGAATGGCAACAATCAGCCCGGCAGACGGTAAAGTCAAGCTTTCAACCGATTATGTAAGAACACCCGAAAGCTTAAAAAAAGAAGGCAAAGAGCTGAAATCATACTTGCAGGAGCAGTTAATCGGCGTTGTTAAAAATATGATTAAAACTGCGGGCAAGGATATTGATAAGCTTGCAGATATGGCTCAGTCGATAAGCGTTAAGCCGAAGGTTATATATAAATTCGGTTGGATTATCAAGCCCGTTTTCAAGCTTCTTAATTCTCTTAAAGTTGGCACGGTTGCCAAATGGACTAAAAAAGAAACGGGATTAAAGCCCTCTGAGTGGAAAGAGATTAAAGATAAACGGGTTGCGGATATAATTATCGAACTTGTTCAGAATCTTTTTGCCGGCGAAAGCAAATATCCCCCCGAAACACCAACATACAAGATTGTGATGGGATTTCTTTATATTATTGACAGCATTGTTGATGCATTGTATATTGATTTCAAAAAGCTTATCAAGGTTGTTTCAAAGCCCTCGGAGCTTGTTGAGCCACTTTTATATAATCCTTATTTTGATGCATATAACTGTGAGCTTGATATAAATAATTATTATCCCGAAGGGGAGAGGGGAGAAAGAATCACCCTTCCCGAAAAAAAGCATACTGTAAAAAAGAGCAAAAAAGGTTTAGCTGTAATTATAATTTCCGCTTTGCTTTTGATTGCATTTCTTCCGTTAATTCTTATTTTGCTGCTGTTTGGTTTTATTGCCAATCAGGTGAAATACGCAGATAAACTCAAATAATTAATTTAAACGGTGATTTATATGAATCTTCCTAAAATTGAAATTTGTATTGAAGGTTATGATATTGAGCAGACTGATTTTTATCTTTCGATGCTGATTGAGAAAAACGAAAATTTATCACAGTTTTATGAAGAAGCTCAAAGAAGGATTTCTGTGCTCAGCGAAGCAAATGAAAAGCTTCATAAGGATTTTCTTAATCTCACAAAGCAGTTCAGCGAAACGGTTTCTTCAACCGATAATCTCATTTACGAAAAGCTTTCAGGCGTTGATAAGAAATTGGATATGCTGATTTCTGCAATAAATTCAAAGAAACAAATGGAAGATATTCTGAAATATAATGATATTTCAAATCAAACTGCAAATGATATAAAGAATGAAGCCGTAAACAAAAACATAAACGAATTGCGTGATGATTTGGCTGAGCTGAAAACTCTATTTGAATAATGGTAAGGAGGTCTGAAAAGGTTGAATAAAAAGGTAAAAAACAAAAAAGAATTGTCCAAGGCAAAGATTGCTTTTCTCGGAATATTCAGTGTTCTGGCGTTAACAGCTTTTGTTGTTATCAGCTTTATGCTGATTAATGTTATAATGAAAATAAACGGCGATCTGATTATCAATCTTGATGAATATAAAAACAATCAGAATCAGACTTCGTTTATTTATGCAACAGATTCCGAAGGCAAAACTGTTGAGATTGCAAGACTTCACGGTGAGGAAAACCGAGTATGGGTTGACCTTGACGATATGTCACCGTATATGGCAAAGGCGTTCATTGCTCTTGAAGATAAAAGATTTGAAGAGCATAACGGCGTTGACTGGATAAGAACGGTCGGTGTTATTGTTAAGCCCAAAAACATCGGTCAGGGCGGTTCAACAATTACCCAGCAGCTTATTAAAAACCTTACCAATAATAAAGAGGTTACTTTTGTCCGTAAATTCAACGAGATTATAACTGCACTTAATCTTGAAGAGAATTATGAAAAAGATCCGATAATTGAAGCGTATCTTAATACTCTTTATCTCGGCAGCGGCTGCTACGGTGTTAAAACCGCAAGCGAAAAATATTTTGGCAAAGATATTGCAGATCTGAATGCTGCAGAGTGTGCCGTTATTGCTTCAATAACAAAGGCTCCCACTCAATACAACCCTCTCCTTAATCCCGAAGAAAACCGCAAACGTCAGCTTGAATGCCTTGATAAGATGTTTGATTCCGGCTTTCTTACGCAAGAAGAACTCAATGAAGCCAAAGAGTATAAGCTCATTTTCACAAACAGCGATGAATATGTTCCCAGCCCCGAAATGGAGCAGACCGTTGCAAAGCAGGAAGACGATGTTATCAACAGCTTTTATGTTGACTATGTTATTCAATGCGTAAGAGATGATCTTATGGAAGAATACGGCTATTCAAAACAGCAGGCAACGGATCAGATTTATTACGGCGGACTTAAGATTTATGCTGCGGTTGACCTTGATGTTCAGGAATCGCTTGAAGATGTTTATGTTAACAGAAAAGGCTTCCCTGAGCTTAAAAGCGATAAAACAGGTGACTTGGTTCAATCTGCAATGACAATTATGGATTATAACGGCAGAGTTGTTGCCATAGTCGGTCAGGCGGGCGAGAAAACGCAGAACAGAGGTCTTAACCGTGCGGCAAATTCATTCCGTCAGCCCGGTTCAACAATAAAGCCTCTTGCAACCTATGCACCCGCTATCGAAATGAATATTTATAATTATTCAAGTATGATTCTCGACTATGCACTTGCATATAAAGGCGAGCTCTGGCCTCATAACGTTGATAAAACACTCGGTTCAAACAGAAAAGTAACTGTTGAATATGCGATTCAGGAATCGCTTAATACCGTTCCTGCAAGAGTTATTTATAATGATGTAGGAATTGATAATTCATTTGCATTCTTAAGAGACTGTTTCCATCTTTCAGATCTTGATGAAACAAAAGACAGAGATCTTTCTCCCTTGGCAACGGGCGGCCTTACAAACGGAACAACAACCGTTGAAATGGCGGCGGCATATGCAACCTTCGGAAACGGCGGTCTGTATTATGAACCCTATTGTTATTATAAAGTGACCAACAGCCAGGGCACACAGATTCTTTTAAGCAACGAAACACCCCGTTATCAAAGAGCGATTTCGGAAGAAACATCCGATATTGTTTGTGAGCTTCTTCAGACGGTTAACACCAGCTATTACGGCACGGCATCAAATGTTCGCAAGTTCCAGATAATGGCCAAAACGGGCACAACCAGCAGCGACAGAGACCGTTGGTTCTGTGCGGGAACACCTTATTATGTAGCGGCTGTCTGGGTAGGCTTTGATATTGAAGAACCTCTTGGCGTTTCGGTTAACCCCGGCGGAAAGATTTTCTTCAGAGTTTTTGATGAAATACACAAGGGACTTCCCGAAAAAGAATTTCCCAAGAGCACAAAAACAGTTGAAAAAACCTATTGCCGAGTTACCGGCCAGCTTGCGGGCTCAAACTGCTATTCGGTTGGCAAGGGCTGGTATAAGATAACGGCACTGCCTTCTGTTTGCACAACCTGCACCGCTGCCGACAAGCTTCTCAACTCAACTCCAAGCACAACACCCGGTGCCTCTGTTGGCGAAATAGCAGAGGACTTGGGCGAAATTCTTAACGGAATTATTAATGACAGATAAATTTAAGGCGGAGTTTGTCTTTTTCAAACTCCGCCGTTTTAGAAGGAATGATTAAATTTGGTTATTCTTGCAGTTGATTACGGTGACGTAAGAACCGGTATAGCTGTTTGCGATAAATTTGAAATGCTCGCTTCTCCCGTTTGTATGATTAATCAGACTGATTCTGGGAAGCTTATTGAAGAAATAAAGCTCCTTGCCCAAAAACACAAAGCAGAAGAAATTGTTGTTGGTCTGCCTAAAAATATGGACTCTTCTTTGGGGTCAAGGGCAGAAAAATGCACGGAATTTGCCAAAGCTCTTGAATTGGCAACGCAGATAAAATGTGTTTTGCGTGATGAAAGGCTTTCAACGGTAAGTGCACACAATATTCTGAACGCAACAAACACACGCGGCAAAAAAAGAAAAGCAGTTGTTGATCAGGTTGCGGCAGTTATGATTCTGCAGGATTACATAGATTACCGAAGAATTAACGGAATAAACAAATAAGCAAAATATAACCTTCACCTGCATATATTGTTATAAACAAAATATGGAGTGATTTATTATGAAGGTTATCGCACCGAATAAGATTAAAATCCGCTTTTATCTCGGAATGGTTTTGGTTATTATTTTTTCTGTTTTAACCGTAGGATCTCATATTATTGATAAGCTTGCTGTAGATACGGCTTCATCCGATAATTTTCAGAATAAAACAGTTATTATTGATGCTGGGCACGGCGGCATTGACGGCGGCACCTCTGCTTCCGACGGAACTGTTGAAAAAACTCTTAATCTTCAGATTTCCGTTAAAATCAATGAAATTCTTTCTTCGTTTGGCATCAAAACGGTTATGACAAGAACAGATGATGAAGATTTAAGCGATGATAATGCATCAACAATAAGGCAGAAAAAAGTTTCTGACATCAAGAACAGACTTTCAATTATAAACGAAACCGAGGATGCGGTATTCGTAAGCATTCATCAGAATCATTTTACCCGGGAAAAATACAGCGGTGCCCAGGTTTTTTATTCAAAGAATGATCCGCTTTCACAGGTTCTTGCCGAGAAAATCAGATTTCAGTTAATAACGGTTTTACAGCCCGATAACACAAGAGAAATCAAGCAAAGCGGCTCTGAAATCTATTTGCTTCATCACGCAAAGGTTCCTGCTGTAATGGTTGAATGCGGCTTTTTATCGAATTATAATGAAACGCAGCTTTTGAAGAATGAAGAATATCAGCAAAAACTTGCTTTTACTATAGCGATGGGTATAATAGATTTTTTAAATCAGACGGAGGTTAAATGAATGGCGTCGAAGGCTAAAACAATATATATATGTAATCAATGCGGTTATGAATCCGCAAAATGGTACGGATGCTGCCCTTCGTGCGGCGAATGGAATACTATGGAAGAGGATTACAGAACTCCTCAGGAACAAAAGGCCTCCAGAACTTCAGCAAAATCGCTTACGGCTCAAACTATAAATGAAATCAGTGCAGCAGATGAAATCCGCTTTAAAACCGGTATGGCCGAGCTTGACCGTGTTCTCGGCGGAGGAATTGTTAAAGGCTCACTTGTTTTATTAAGCGGTGACCCCGGAATAGGTAAATCAACAATTTTGCTTCAGATTTGCGAATTCCTCGGCAAAAATATAAGAATACTTTATGTCAGCGGTGAGGAATCTGCAAGGCAGATTAAGCTCCGTGCAAAAAGACTGAATGTTTCAACTGATAATCTCTATGTAATGTGTCAGACAGATGCAGAACGTATTATTGAATATATTAAAACCGATATGCCGGATCTGGTTATAGTGGATTCCATTCAGACTATGAATGTTACAGAGATTAACTCATCGCCCGGTAGTGTTACGCAGGTCAGAGAATCAACAAACCTCTTTATGCATTGCTCAAAAGACCTCGGAATACCCACAATTATTGTTGGTCACGTGAATAAAGACGGCAATATTGCAGGGCCCAAGGTGCTCGAACATATTGTTGACTGCGTATTATATTTTGAAGGCGAAAGACATCTTTCGTACAGAATACTGAGAGCTGTTAAAAACAGATACGGCTCAACCAATGAAATCGGTGTTTTTGAAATGCTTGATAAGGGTCTTGTTGAGGTTCAGAACCCTTCATTGATGCTTATTTCGGGCAAACCTAAAAACACCGCAGGCACCTGCATTGCGTGTGTTATGGAAGGAAGCAGACCCATTCTTGCGGAGGTTCAGGGGCTTGTTTCCGCAACAAATTACGGTAACGGCAGAAGAATGTCAACGGGATTCGATTACAACCGAATGTCAATGCTCCTTGCCGTTCTTGAAAAACGTTCGGGGTATTTTTTCGGAAACTGCGATGCATATATAAATGTTGTTGGCGGATTGAGATTGGACGAGCCTGCAACAGACCTTTCCGTTGCTATTGCTCTTATATCAAGCCTTAAAGATACTCCCGTAAGAGATGACACTCTTGTTATCGGCGAAATCGGTCTCGGCGGTGAGCTCCGCACTGTTTCTTATTGTGAGCAGAGAATTAAGGAGGCTGAAAGACTTGGTTTTAAACGATGCATAATACCAAGACATAACCTTAAAACGCTCTCTGACGGGTTTAAAGGAGATATTGAAATTGTTGGAGCAAGAAACGTTAATGAAGCATTTGAAGCTGCAATCTGAACGCGTTGAGTTTGTTAAAAAACCGAACTTGCCCGATGGCAAAGCAGTCGTTGTTGCGATAAATGCACGGGCAGGGGAGGCAATAAACAAATTAACATCTATGGGTATTCATTGCATTGGAATTGATGCTGATAACAGACTTCCTGCACCCGTAAGGAATCATACTGATATGCAGCTTCTTCATATTGGCAGAAACGGTATTTTTTGCCAAAAAGAACATTTGTTCATAGGGGAGTTTGAAAAATTTTTTAAATTGCAAGAAATTGCAAAAGAGTGTTCAAATATATATCCGGAAGATGTTTTGCTGAATTGCACCATAATAGGCGATAAAATTATATGTAATCCTAAAACCGTTGCAAAAGAAATCCTTGAATTTGCTGAACGCTGTAATCTGACTGTTATATCTGTTAACCAAGGTTACGCAAGATGTTCGGTTTGTGTAATTAACGAAAATGCTATAATTACCGATGATGAATCCATCTACAGAGCCGCTGGAAAATTTCTGAACGATGAGTTGCTCGTTTCAAAAAATTCCATCGGATTGAAAGGATATAATTACGGTTTTATCGGCGGGTGCAGCGGAAAAATTGATAAAGATAAAATTGCATTTAACGGTGAAATAGAATATCACAGCGACAGCAAAGCAATTATCGATTTTTTGAATAAATACAAAATTAAGCCCGTTGAATTAAAAAAAGGCAGACTTGAAGATATTGGCGGAATCTTACCATTAATACAGTATATTTAGATAATTATTTATATTTCCCTCCCCTAAATTATACAAAACATTTAGAATGTTAAATTTTATTATTGTGAGGTTTTTTTTATGTCGATTCAATGTTCTGCAAAAAAAATTACTAAAACTGTTCCCGTTTCTGTAACTTGTGATGTTTGTGGTAAGGTTCATTCTTTTTCCGATGATGATATTCTTTATCATAAAGAAATTCAAGGTTTCGGGACTTTGACTTATGTTGGTGAAGCTGGTTTCGGTCAAAAGAAGTTTGAAAAGCACTTTTGCTCTTATAATTGTTTAAGAAAATTGCTTTGTAATGTTTGTTATGATTGTAACTTATATCTTCCTGGACCTCTTATTGATGACTTAAAGAATTATGCTGATTATGACTGATAGCACCGTCAAGGGTGCGAAGCATTTACTTGCCCTTTACGGTGCGACCCATTCGCACCCATAATATTTAATCGAGCGTTAGCGGTATATACCGTTAACGCTCTTATTTTATCCATTTCTTTCTTTAAATCTTTCTTCCTCGTATATTTTGTTTAGTTCGTTTATTTCTCTCTTTTCTTTTGGTGTTTTCATTATTCTATCTCTTATTGCTTTAATTATGAATGCGAACATAAATAATATACATACGTACATTATTCCTTCATTTTTCTCTATTAATATTCCTGCGTTTGCTAATACTCCTATAAAGAAGAACAATAATGCAATTAGTATGCTTTTTATCATTCTTTTATTTCTATTTTTTTTATGTCTTTCTTTTAATTCTTTATATTGAATTTCGTATTGTTCTGTTATTGTTTTCATTTTTTCTTCCTATTCCTTAATTCTTTATATTCATTTGTTAGACCTAAAATATAGTCTGCTGATACATTGTAAAATTCAGCTAATATTTTTATTTGATTTGCTGTCATTGGGTGTATTCCTCTTTCATATTTTGAATAATATGATTGTTCTGTTCCTAAAATTTTCGCTATTGTTTCTTGTTTTAGGTCGTTATCTTCTCTCAAATCTTTTACTCTTTGGTAATATTCCATTAAATTCCCTCTCTTCTTTTTGTTACTTTTTCACAATTATATCATAGGTGATAAATTACCTATTGACTTTAGGTAATATATCACCTATAATTGTTTTTGTTGATAGGTAATAAATTACCTATTAACTCCGTATGCGATTCTCCCCGCCCTTCCGTCCTTCTTGGGGTAGGGGAGACAATATGCTTGTAGCTGGTGCGGTTTAGTGGGCTTATAACCCCTTACTTTAGTTTCAAATCCTAATACAAGCTTTTTGTAAACCGACTCTGAAAAGAGTTAATATAAAATATGAGGTGTTTAAAATGAAGTGTAAATTAGTCGGTTTCAATCAGTATCCCATAGTTAAAGACAAAGAAACGGGTGAAGTAGGTGAAGTTCTTCAGCTTCACTTTGTCCGTAAGCCTAACTTGCGTGAAGCGACTGCCCAGGGTCTTGTAACAATTATGTGTCCTCTCTATGACGACCAGATAAAGAAGTTACTTGAAAAAGTATCTCTTAAAATCGAAGCTGATTATGAATGCGATATTAATCAGTTCAAAGGCAGAAATTATCTTAATGATATGACCGCTATCTAAATTCCTTCGTGGGGGTGAGTAATTGAAGTTTATTAAGTTTTTTCTTTCTTTCTCTTTCGTTTTTCTTTTGACCTTCGTTGCTTGCCCCTTTGCTTCAGCTGCCGAATCATATAACATCTCATTTTCTCAACCTCAAGTTGCTGATGGTACCGGTTATATGGAAGTTCTTTTCGAACGCTCCAGCGGTTCAAGGTATGTCAGATTATTTCAATGGCAAACTCCCACTGCTACTGATTGGACTGAACTTGATTTACCTATTCCTCTTTTTTTAACTATTAATAAAAATGGTTTTATTGAATTTAAGTTTGAGTCTGCTCCTGAAGCTATTTTCTATTCGGTTATCACTATTGTTGACCCTTCATTAAGTGATTTACATTTTAATGTTTGGCAAAATTTAAGTGATGAAGGTAAGGTCACCCGTTCACTTGATTATGATGATAATATAGTCAGTTTTAATATATATGGTTCATATGCTCAACTGACTTCTGATATGATTAATACATATATACCTGAATTTTCTGTTACCTATGGTGATGATACTTCGTTATCTGATGTTTCATCAACTCTTACTGAAATAAATAATAATCTTCTTCAGTTGCATTCAGATAATCTTATTTTTAAAGAAGATGTCGAATATATTCAGAGTCAGTTAACTCAATATTTTGAATTGTTACATTCTGATAATGTTAGTATTAACAATAGTATTATGGATGCTATTGTTTGGCTTGATTTCATTTCAGACCAGTTAAATGATTTTTCCGATAGAGTTCATACAGATTTAGAAGCTTCTCGTTTGCTTCTTGTTGATATTAAATCTGTTCTCTCTGAAATGAACATTGTTTTAGCTAATATTGATTCTACTACTTCTACTATTAATCAAAGAGTATATGCAATTTATCAAAATTTACAGCGTCATATTATTCCTGACCTTGAAGAAGTTAGAGCTAACATTAAAAGTATCTTAAATCTTCTTAATCAATCTGTTTCAAATAATTTAACTTCTCCTGATACTTCAGATATGGATGGTTATATTGATACAGAGAATTCTCTGCTTGATAATTCTAATGTTAATGTATCTGATGTAGTTCAAGTTGAAGTTAACCAGAATGCTTTAACCTTTATCTGGTCTTTAGTCCAACAAATCTTTGATAGTAATGGAAAAGTTTTCGGAATGGTATTAACTGTTCTTTCTCTCGGCCTTGTTGCTATGGTTCTCGGAAGGAAGGTGTAACAGTTGGAAGCTATTTATGATTTCATTGAAGGTATTTCCGGTACGATTGAAGCTGTGTGGAATTTCTTCGGCAGTATCATTAACAACTTGAGAATGCTTGTTGAGTATATCGGTCTTGCTTCAACTACTGCATATAATCTTGTTGCTTCTCTTCCAACCTGGTTGCAAGCATTTGCTACTGCGACTATTCTGGTTTCAATTCTTTATCTTATTCTTGGTCGTGAAACGGGAGGTAATTCAGAATGATGGATATAACTTCTACTTTTGATTTTTTTATTGATATGTTTGTTAGTGGTTTCCGTACTTGTTATAGCCTGCTTGACCGTATTACTTTTCACGATATATCTTTACTTGATTTTATGCTTTGGGTGTTGGCTTTATCTATTATTCTTCCTCTTCTTCTAACTCTTCTTGGTGCTAATGATAGACCCAATGGTGATTATTTTGAAAAATATGAACCTTCTCGTTATGTAAAAAATAATGTTAAAGAAAGTATTTCTGGAAAGAAGTATATTTCTTCCAGTTCTAAATAATTATGAAAAATCTAACTATTATTCTATGTGTTCTGATATTGTGTTTCTCGTTTACTCTTAATTCTTTTGCTCTTTCTGCTACAACTTATTCTGACTTAAGCAGTACGAGCTCCACAGGTCAGAATCTTCTTAATCTTGCATTAAATCATCAATCTTTCAGAAATAAAGATTTTGTTATTTTCCAAAACGGACAGTATTCATATTACATAGTTTGGAGTGATAAACTTGACTACTCTGGAATATCTGTTTCAGCTGATGAAATTGAGTATATACAATATATCCGTGAAGGTTCGGGATATGATTATACGTATCGGTATATCTACGGGACTGATACCGAATTCTCATTAACTATCAATAATTTAACTGTATCTAATGTTGACGGTCTCGGCTTTATTTCTCCAATATATGAAGAAAATGAAGCTCGTATTAATGATAAATACTTTAATATTTTTATTGTTGCGTTACTTTTTGTTGTTTCACTAACTTCCTTAAGGGGGTTTAAAGAATGAGTTTAATTGATTTTATCAATGCTAATCTACCGCTTGATGAACCTATTGTAACGGCTGTTGCTCTCGGCATTATTTTCATACTCTGTTATGATTTCTATCATATTCTTTTTTCGGCTGTTCTCTCTTGGTTCAAGCGTAAATCTAAATAAGGTGGTTTTTATTTATGAGTTTTATGGGTGTTGATTTACCTCTTGATTCTATTTTCTTTGTTTCTTTGGCTTCAGCCGTTTTTATTTGTTTTTTGATTGTTCCCGTTTCTATTTTGTGTTTTTCTGCTTCAAATTATTTTACTGAAAAGACAAAGTATTTATATAATCTCGGTCGTTCTATGTTTCCTGATAATTATTTGACTTTAAAAGAATGGTTTCAGAAACATAAGAAATCTAAATAATTTATCAATCTGCAGTTGATATATATCTTAAAAATGAGGTGTAAATTTTATGGAAGGAGCTGGAAATAGCTTGGCAAGTCTTGGTACTCTTTTTACGCAGTTTACTAGCTGGATGACTGCAATGGTAACAACTATTACTGCAGAAGGTAATGAAATTCTTCTTCTTGCAGTCGGCATTTTTGCTGTCGGTGCTGTTATCGGTCTTTCCCGCCGTCTTATCGGTGGTTAATTCTCGGAGCTCTGCTCCCGCTCTTCTGCGGAGCAGAGCTCATATCTTTATAGGTGATGATATGTTTTTAATTAATCCTCTTGAATATTTGTTACAATTTGATTTTGCACCTTATCTCTTTGGTGCCTTTGCTTTTTTCGGTGTAATTGCTGCTATTCAGATGTTAATCTTCGGTAGGGGAGTATAATAAAATGATAATTGGTTTCTTTGGTGTCCCTCGTGTTGGTAAAACAACTTTACTTGCAAAAAAAGCTGTTAAGGCTCTTAAACATAATGAATTAAATCCTATTTTATGTCGTTTGCTTCGTATTCGTCAATATGATCATATATATACAAATTTTTATTGTGAAGGCTGTGAAAAAATTGAGTTTAAAGACTTAATTACTTTTAAGGATTATAATTCTCTTCTTCTTCTTGATGAACTTGCTATGGAAGCTGATAACAGAGACTTTAGAAATTTTCCGCCTGAAATTAGAGACTTCCTTGTTTTGCACGGTCACTTGCATTGTGACATTATATATGCTACTCAGAGCTATGATGCGGTTGATAAAAAAATCAAGTTTCTTACACAAGAATTATGGTATATGAGTAAATCTGTTGTTCCTTTCCTTTCTGGCTTTACTGTTGCTCGTAGAATTTATCGTAATATTAATATTAATGAGCATACTTCCGAATTAACTATGGGTTATCGCTTCTGTAACTTCATTGAAAGTTTGTTTGTTCGTAATATCGAGCTTGTTCATCGAAAAAAATATTATAAATATTTTGATAGTTTTGATGAAGGACAATTAGCTGATAGACCTATTTTTAAATCTGTTAAGTGGGAGGATATTCCTCCTTTTCCCGTTGAGATTTTGCCCGAAAATGACAAAATCTCATAACAAAAATTAAATAAAACAAAACCCCCATATCTAATAGGGGGTAAAGTAATGCAAATTTGCATTCTATGGTGGTAGTCTTATGAATTATTTTTTATCTTGTAAGACTAAAGAAGGATACATATATAGTTGTGATAAGATTTGTATTGTTGGTAAGATTGCTTATGAATTTATTTTTGATTTTGGTCTTGATTTAGATAAATTTCTTTGGTCAAGTTATCTTCGTGGTCAAGCAGATTCTTCTAACCGTCCTTGGGATTATATTGAATTTGGTGACTATGCTCAATATCTCAAATTTGGTTATTCTGAATTCCGTAACAATTATACTTTAAAGTTGTCTAATGGTTCTTCTTTTTGGTTTGGTTGTTATCATAATTCCGATAAAGGTCAAAAAGTTTCCTGGAAGTTAGAATTAAATCCGAATAAGTGTCTGCCGTGTGATTTTGTTTTTGAATTTTTAAGGTTTTTACATTCTCGTTCTTCTTTATCTTCATTTAAAATGACCCAGTTTGATTTAGCTATTGATTTTCCTTTTGCTCGTTCTTCTTCTTATCTTGAAAAAGATATGCGAACGCATTCGATTATTAATAGCGGTGATGATAACATAACTGAATATTTGAGCAAACATAATCAGCACGGTTTTGTTAAGCTTTATAACAAAACAAAAGAGAGTAATCTCAAATATGATTTAACTCGTCTTGAAATTACTTTAAAGGAATTTCATGTTAATGATGTTTTGAAGGTTTTCCCTAAAGTTCATATTGCTGATAATTCTCAAATAACTTTTGATGATAAACTGTCCGATTTATCGGACAATGACAAAGTTTTTGTTGAATTGCTTCGTTTTCACCCGTATTATTTTGATAAGCTTACATATCGTAAGCGTCAAAAATTTGCTCCATATGTTTCTTTTGGTAGTCCTTTGTATGAGTTAGATGTTTTTACTTATGAAAGCTTATTAAAGCAAATTAAGAAGGTGTTTGTAGAATGTCCGATGAAAGAATAAGAGTTATTGTTTATCAGTATTTGTTTTATCGCGGTGATTTGTATAGAGCTAATGCAGAGTTTGCTACAGCTAAATTACAGCGTTGTAAATGTCTTTCAGCATCTGAATATCAGAATATATTAAAAGACTTGCTTACTAATGAAATATTTGATACAATAACTACAGATTTGTTGAATTTGATTAAATGAGTCCCCCATTTTATACAAAACATTTATTTTGTATAATTATATTGATTTTATTGCGGAGGTATATTATAATGATAATAAATCAATACCCTTTCGGTTTGGCGGTGAAAAAATGAGAAAAGAAGAAATAGTAACCTTACCTTACTGTGTAATACAGTATCTTGATTATCTTTCTGCAATCAAAGCGAAATCAGATCTTACGGTTCTGGAATATGCATCTGACCTGAGATTGTTTTTAAGATTTTTAAAAAAAAGCAAAGGTCTTGTGGATTCATCTGTTCCTTTTGATGAGATTACGGTTGCTGATTTAACTGAAGAAGTTATTTATAACATATCTATTTCCGATGCATATGCCTTCCTCGCCTTTTGCCGCAGCGAGAGAAAAAATAATAATAACGCAAGAGCAAGAAAAGCTGTTGCGATAAAAAGATTTTACCGTTATCTGGAAATTAACGGTAAAATTGAAAAAAGTCCGATTACCAATCTTGAATCTCCTCAGACAAAAAAATCTTTACCAAAGTATCTTACTCTTGAGCAAAGCATTGAAATACTCAAAAGCGTTGACGGCAAAAACAAAGAAAGAGATTATTGTATTCTTACTCTATTTCTGAACTGCGGGCTCAGACTTTCCGAGCTTATTTCAATCAACATATCTGATATAAGAGATAATAATACTCTTGTTATTACCGGTAAAGGCAACAAAGAGCGTGTTGTATATCTTAATAATGCTTGTCTTCTGGCTATTGAAAGCTATATGAGGGTTAGACCTGCAGACGGCGTTAAAGACCGAGATGCATTGTTTCTAAGCAACAGAAAGGTCAGAATCAGCAGACAAAGCGTTCAGAAAATGATTGAGGGCTGTCTTGCTAAAATCGGTCTTTCGGGTCAGGGTTTTTCAACGCATAAGCTTCGTCATACCGCTGCTACTCTTATGTATCAATACGGTAATGTTGACCCGCTGCAGCTTAAAGAAATACTAGGTCACGAGAATCTTTCAACCACAGAGATTTATACCCACATTCACGATGATCAGCTGAAAAGTGCTGTTGACAGCAATCCGCTGAATAATCTGTCAAAAATTAAATAGCTTTGAAAACAGTATTGCGGATAAGGCGTCGATTACGGATGAACAAAAGCAGATTGTCAGATAAACAAACTGTCTTATTAAATATATTTTTGTTTCGTCTTTTTCAAACTGCCCTTTTCCTCTTATTGATTTTTCAAATGCATTTTTTGAATATGCACAGCTGTCACAGCAAGCTAATATCAGAGAAAATGCAGATATTACAGTTCCCGGATAAACAAGCATTGCACAATATCCGAGCCCAGTAAGCTTATATGACGAATACATATATCCGCTGAAAACTCCGACTCCCAAGCCTTTTAACAAAGGCACCCAGAATAACAGCGGGAAACCTACCAGGGAGAAACCGAGAAAAATGTTTATTGCAGAAAAAATCATATTAATTAGAGCGTTACTGATAATATTTTCTGTTATCCCCTGCCCTGCTTTGCTTTGAATATAAGAAGTGCAGATTTCGCTTATTTTTTCTTTAAATAAAGCATCGGATTGTTTAACGTAATACGCTCCGAAAATAATTCCGCAAACGAATAAAAATCCAAATAAGTATATTTCGGATTTTTTTATGATTTCTTTAATGATTTTTCCGTTGTAAATCCTGTATTTATAATTTTGCTTGCTCATTTTTAACCTCCAAAGGATTTTTGTTAGATTATATGAGCAAGTCCCGATTAAAATTACAAAAAACAGAATGGTGAATGAAATGATAAAAGATACTTCTTATTATGAAATATATTATCAGCCGGAGAATAATCCTGTTTTCAGCTACAGAAGCGGGCTTTTAACATATGAAGAAACACTGAAAAACGGTGTTCTGATTTCATCGGGATATAATACTGCGGGCTATCCGCTTAATGTTCTTTCTAATTATCCGAGCAGAAATAACGTTCTTGATATTGCAGAACCCTCCTCATTTAATATTGAAATAGACGGTCAATGCATTGATTATAATCTTGAATTTGTTGATTATGAGAGCGTTGAAAAAGATAATACGGTTGAAGGGATTCTGACTCTTGAAAGCAAGATAAAGCCCATAAGGCTGAAAATTCACACAATCCTTGACGGAACGCAGATGTTTACCCGTTATATTGAAATCGAAAACCTTTCTGACAGTAATATTTGTTTAAGCAGATTATCTGTTTTAAGCGGTTGCATCGAACAGAAAAACCGCCGTCATTTTACCGATGGCAATGATATTAACGGCATTTATTCGGTGGGATATTTCGGAAATGACGCCTGGGGCAGAGAGGGCGAATTTATCTGGCGTGATTTAATGCCCGATACATTTTCTGTTAACTGCAGGTTTGGAAGAGACCGCTTCAGGCATCCGTTGATTTTTATTAAAAATAAACTTACCGGTACGGTGTTCTTTTCACAAATCGCTTGGTCTGGCGGCTGCAGATTCTCTGTTGACTATAATGCCGCTGCCGAGGAATCGGATATATCGTTATGTTTCAAAGCTGAAATCACCGCACATAATCCTTTAACGGTTATACTGCCAAAATCTTCTTTTGTTACTCCCGAGGTTCATATGGGAGCAATTACCGGCGGGCTTGATGATGCGGTTAATGAGATGCACGATCATATAAGAAAGTCTGTTCTTAATTTGGCTGAAGCTTCTGCCTCATCCTGCTTTGTGGGCGGAGGAATGGGTGCTGAGCACGATATGTCGGTTGAAACCACAAAATCATTTATGCGTCAGCTTTCGGAAATGGGTGCAGAGGCATTTTACATTGATGCAGGCTGGCAATGCCCCCCTGCCCGTGAATGCGAATGGCATAATTTCAACGGAAATAATTTACCCGACAGCGAACGTTATCCCAACGGAATGAAAGAGCTTTCGGATTATTGCCATTCATTGGGAATGAAATTCGGTTTATGGGTTGATATTGAATCTCTCGGTCAGAATTCCGAAGTTTTTAGCGAGCATCCCGAGTGGAGGGCAGAAAATATATTTGGAAATAAAAGCAGCAATCTTATTGATTTAAGCAACCCTGAAGCTGCAGAATGGGCTGAAAATGAGCTTTCAAGAATAATCAGAAGTTATGAATTGGATGTTTTGCGTGTTGATCATAATGTTTCTTACCGTGATTATTTCACAATGAGAGATACTGGAAGCGGTATTCCGGAATGTCTTTTGGTAAAACATTTTAACGCTGTTTATAAACTGTACCGTATTCTTAAATTAGAATTCCCTGAGGTTATTTTTGAAAACTGTGCGGGCGGCGGCGGAAGAACCGATCTCGGAATGATGAAAAGCTTTAACCATACATGGGTTTCGGATTGGCAGAGAGTACCGCGTGCTATAATGATTACAAACGGAATGACTCTTGCTTTGCCGCCCGAAAGAGTTGACAGACTGTTTGCAGGAATGGGCGGTCATGAGTCAGGTTCTCTTGATATGCAGATGCGAAACGTAATGCTCACACATATGTCGCTTAATGTTATTTCTCCGGTTTCGGGTAATATCAATCCTGTTCAGATAAGCTTTATCAAGCACAGTATTGATATTTACAAAAACTTTATTCGCAGTTTTCTTCCTGATTCAAGGATTTACCACCACACTCCCGATACAGTTGCAAGCTTAAGAAGCGGCTTTTCCGCACTCGAAGTATCATCCCGTGATAAAAGAAACGGTGCACTTGCCGTTTTTGCAATAGGCAAAGAAAAAGAGAATGATTTTCTTGTTGCTCCGAAAGGAGTTGACCCGTCATTCAGCTATACTGTAACTTTTGATAATTTAAATTCAAGCTTTGTTATCAGCGGATTTGAACTTATGAAAGGCATAAAAATAAGCATTCCCTCCACTTTGTCTTCTGAGCTTGTTTTATATAAGGCAAAAAATCACAAACCACCGGTTGAACCGGTGGTTTGACTAACCCCTAAAAGGGGTTGATACAGGCTTAGCCCCTGAAAGGGG
>CALGRR010000070.1 GCA_937880805.1 uncultured Clostridia bacterium | reverse complement strand
TATGACCGAATATATAATGGGTACGGGCGAAGCCCGTCATTAATTACGAATTACGCATTACGCATTACGAATTCAAAAAGTATACTTTCTGTATTATTTGAACGGAGAACGAAAAATGAAAAGAATAATATGCCTTCTTCTTGTTTTATCAATGCTGTTTATGATTCCGTTTGAGGCTTCGGCACAGGAAGCTTCCTACGACACGGGATTGGTTGATATTCCCCAAAAATCAAACCAGCCAACCGAAATCAGAACCCGCAAAAAGGTTGACGGGCTCCGTATGTATGTTGATGAAGAAAACCCGCTGTTTATGATAAGAAACTGCCCGATATGGGGCGGTCCGCAGACGGGCGAAGCCTTTGCGAGCTATGCAATAAAAACCTATTATGCACTTCCCGAGGATGTCAGGAATTTTGCCGTTATATATATTGATGAGGGCACAACGGATATGACCCCTGCCCGCCAGCTTGAATTCTGGGATGAGCTTTTAACGGTTACCGACGAAGCGAATGTTCCGATTGTTTGCCAGAGCGAATGCTTCTGCACCAACAAAACCCGTGACCCCTTCACTCAGGAGGAGCTTTCCGCAGTATTCAGGGAGCATCCCTCACTCATCGGCTTTGTTCAGGTTGAATTATCAACAAACGGTGTTACAAACGAAAAGCTTGCCTATGATGAGGTTACCGAGGATAACGGCGTTAACAAAAATATTCTTGCAAGACTCAAATCCTGCATAAAGGCGTGTGCCGAAAACGGCGGTCTTTTTATCTGGCAGGATATGGAATACATATATTTCAAAAAAGCCAATTATATCAATCAGATTCTCAAGGACAGAGAGCTTTATGATTTACTTAAAGCAAACACAGAAAACATTGTTATAATGGATAAGCATAACGGCCACGGCAGGCATTTTGCTTCGCAGGCAAACATTCTCGGCTGCTGGCTTGATGATGTTTGCGGCAACTGGGGCGTAAATCTTGAAAACTTTCTTTGGTATGAAGAGGGATTCATCAATTATGATGACGTGGGCTTTGCTCCCAACGAGCCCGACCCCATAACCACAGCAAAATATCCTCCTGCACTTTACGGCATTGATATGATTGCCGATATGGTAGGCGGTGCAACGGTTTATGCGATTGAGGGCACCTTCAGCCGCGGCGGACTTTATCATTTCATAAACGGAGAGGTTGTTTTCACACCCACCTTCCGGGATGTTCTTTACCCGATTTATCAGCTGATTCTGAACGGCTCCGTTCCGGGCAAGGAGCAGGTGAAGGAAAAAATCAAGGTTGCCTATAAAATGAAAATGACACGCACCTATGCTCTCAGCGGCAACGATGCCCATCTTTTGCAGGGTCTTTATTGCGATGCGTTTAATTTTATTGAGGAAAAAATAGACATTACCCCTTATTTTGACTGCACCAAGGATTGGGTGCCCTCAACGGGAAGATATTTTATAATTCCAATTCTTCCGATTTATTCAAACCCCGAAGAGGTGCTTCCCGAAAGCAGAATTCTTAATGATTTCAGCTATTTCTTCAATCTGCTTTTCATAAATCCCATAAAAACAAGATTCTTCAATAAGTATTATGAGGAAACTTATAAGGGTGACGGTGTGCTTTTTGATATAAACGATTATGTTTATATTTTCAACAGCAACGAGAACAAAACAATCAACAGCGAACAGACCGTAAGCTACACCCTGCCCAAGAGCAAAAAAGAAATCAACGCCTCCTTTGTTGCACACACCTATGCGATAATCAGCGAAAGCGAAGAAAAGATTGAGATTGATTTGTGTAATCTCCGCCTTGATACCGATGCGGTATGTTCGGGGCTTGAGGATGAAAACACCTTTATGATTGATTACGCCAACGGCGGTAAGATGAATAATCCGAGGGATTTCAGAACTTCGGTTATTGAAATTACGGGATTTGAAACCGCACCGAGCGTTAATGCAAGCGGCTCAAACGGTGCAAAGGGCAGAGCAGAATGGAACGCAGAAACGCAGACTCTTAAGTTGACCGTTATTTCAAACGGCGAAACAAGAATAACAATATCATAAAAAAGCAGTGCCGTTTTAAAGGGCGACCTTCAAAGCGGCACTGCTTTTTGCTTTAATCAAAGATTACATATATTTCGTGTTTAACGGTTTCGATTATATCAAGGATTGTGCGGATAATCTTTTCGATTATGTTTTCGCCCTTATATTCCGTATCAACACCCGTGCCGCCGTAGCAGCCGATATTGTTGCTCTGAACGGGGTTGCCGTAAAAATCCTTTTCAACTCCGACCTCGGAACCTGCACCGATAAGCGGTGAATCTGCCGAAAGCTTAAAGCTGTTAACATCCGAATAATCGGTGCCCGCAAAGCCGGGAACGGTGTTTTTTGCACCAAGGTCAACAATAGGAGTCATTACTTTATAATAGCAGTTGTTTTCAAAAACATTGCCTCTTTTGGGGTCAACATCATAAGCGAAGGTTGCACCGTCCTGAGGAACGATTATGTTGTTTGCAATATAGGAATTATAGAGATTTTTAAACTGGAATTCGCCGCAGTTCACGATAGTGTTGTTATAAAAGCTGAAATTGTGCTCGCCCTGTGCACCAACCGCCGTTGTTGAACGGCCTTTGTTATCATTCACCGAAAGGCAGTAACGAACGGTGTTGTTATGGTGTCCGCTGTGATTCGGGCAGTTGCACATAAAACGCACATTATCGTGGGAATAGATATACTGATAGGTGCAGTTGTGGCTGTAGGAATCAAAATCAACCGCCATACCGTCGCCGATATTTTTCTGACCCGCTATTTCGCAATACTGAATGGTGCTGTTCACGCTGCCCCAGAACCACATTGCGGCGGTGAAATACTCAACCTCACCGTTTGGCAAAAGCTCCGCACCGCCCTGACAGCAGTTTATTGCACGGCAGTTTGTTACCAACGCACCGTCACAGATGCCAACAACAACCGCCTCGGCATTCATTTCGTGAAAATAGCAGTTTTCAACGAGTATGCCCTCATTATATACGGGGTCGATTTCGTCTTCTTCGCACCAGGGTGCCTGCTGCTCATTCCACGAGCCCCAGAGCATAAAGCCGTTTCCGCACTCAAAAACCTCGCAGTTTCGGATTGTGAGGTCATTAACCGCATATCTTGATTTTGCGGGCAGACCCTTAACCATAACCGCAGCTCTTGCCGCCGCCGCACCGTTTGAAAAATCGTCACGGCTGTGAACCTCAAAATTCTGCATATCATAGAAATAAATATTATCAATAATAATGCCCTCAGAGGTCTGATTATAAGTATCAATCCAGATGCCGCCGCCGTTGGGTGCCGTTATCTGAAGGTCGGAAACGGTAATATATGAGCAGTCAAAAAGACGGAAAACATCATTTTTTTCATTTGTATAAAGAACAGCATTTTCGCCCTCGCCGTAGGATGAAATAACAATGGGATTTTCTTTTGTGCCGCTGCAGGTGAGGGTTACCGCACATTCATATTCGCCGCCTCGCTTGAAAAGAAAATGCGTGCCCGGCTTGATAACAAGATTTTTAAGACCCGCAATGGATTTAACGGGGCTGTCAATTTCTGTTCCGCTGTTTGCATCATCGCCGTTTACCGAGTCGATATAATAATAATTTTTCTCGCTCTCTGCCGCATAGGCAAAAAGGCAGACTGTGCCGAGTATCAGGGAAAGTGCAATTAAAAACGATAAAATCTTGTTTGTCTTTTTCATAATATTACCTCAATTTCCATTTTTGCTGCATAATAACGCAGGGTTTTTCTTCGGATTCTTTTGCATAAAAAACCGTGAGCAGAGTGCCGTCGGGCAGCTCAACGGTTGAGGGGTAGCCGATATCGTCGCTTGCGGTGTTTTCATAAAGCCTTAAATCCTTTTGCCAGCTTTCACCGCCGTCGGTGCTTATCATTGCCATAATTCCGTAGGGCAGTTTTCTTCTTCCGTAGGTTGAAAGAAGAACTCCCGATTTCAGCAGAATAAGATGCGGCGGAGCACCGCCCGTTTTATCAAGAAGCATCTCGGGCTCGGACCAGGTTTTGCCGCCGTCATCGGAAACACTCTGAAAAACGGTGAAAAACTCTTCTTCGCCGCCGCTGAAAAGCTCTGCGTTTTCGCCTCTTATCTGGCAGAGGAGTCTGCCGCTTGGCAGCTCAATCAGGTTTGGCTCGTTGAGAACAACTTTTTTATCCGATGCCGTTATCTTGCCGATAAGCTCGGTTTCGCCGCTTTCGGTATTGAGGCGGCGGACCTCAATGCCTGCAAAAATATCGTCAAATCTTGTTCCCGCCCACAAAACCGTGCCGTCACGAAGCCGGGTGGGGCCGTGGGGGCAGGTTACGGGTGAATGAAGAATTTCACCGAAGGTTACTCCGCAATCGCGGCTTATGCGAAAAACCGAGCCGAGATATTTTTCTTCATCCTCTTTAGTGATTGTGTCGATATAGCTCTGAATATAAGCGTTATCTTTATTATGCTCTCTCTGCATATCGGCAGAATTATTGAACGAGGTGAATATAACGCCGCTTTCGCCGAAGGTGCAGATTCCCGCATCTCTGTCATCAAGCGGTGTGTCAATTACGGGTGCGGGCAGAGTATAGGTTTCACCTCCGTCGGAGCTGTAAGATATAACCGCTTTTCCGAACGGGCAGATATGCTCAAACCTGAAGCCCGATGCACCAACCGCAATTTTGCCGTTTTGCAGAAGCTTTGCGGTGGGCCAGGCAAAATATCCGTGGCGGCTGTCGGGGTTTGATATTATTGTTTTCGGTTTCCCGATAAGTTCAATTTTCATTCTTCACCTCTGCCTGCTGGCTGTTATAAATCTTTTTTGCCTGAAAGAAGGCAATAACAATGCAAATAAAAGAATAGACTGAAAAAATCAGATAAGTTGTCATTTCGGGCGATTCACCGAGCATCTGAATATAAAGAGCAATGCCGATAATGCCGTTTATAATCATAAGAAATGTGTATTCAAAAAAAGCGAACATAGTCAGAAAATAAATCACTATACCCAGCATATTTGTGATGCTGTCAAGAAAAACATATTGCGAGCCTATAAGCGGAAGAATAATCCACATTGCAATGAGAGAAAAAACACAGCCTGCACAAAGCAATATTCTCTGTTTGGCGGTAAGCCTGCGAAGCACGGTTGAATGTTCCCATTTGTTTTTGTTCCAACGAAGAAATGTCAGAAGTTGAATGGGGAAAGAAAAAAGAACCGCCGAAAACAGCGAGCCGTAAAGTCCGTAATAAAAATACACAACGCCGTAAAGCAGAGAATTAAGGCTGCCTATAAGGCTTGCATATCGGTTAACCCGTGATTGCAGCATACCGATTACCAAAGATATATAAAGAGGAAGAATACGCAGAAAACTCTGGTTAAAATAAAAGCCTGCCGCAGTAATGAGCACCGCTGTTGTGCACATAAGAACAAACATAAAAATATCTTTTGGAGAAAATTGTTTTTTCTTTGTTTCGGTCAGAATGCCCGCCTGCCTTTATCTGAAAATCAATAAGGACATTATATTACACAGCGGCAGATAAAATCAACACAAAATGAACAAATTATGCAATTATCTGAAGGTTTACAACTAAAACGGGAATATGCTATAATATAAAAAATCGTTTGCTGAAAGGGTGAACTGAATGTCAACAAAGCTTTGGCACGAGGATTATGAACGGGATTGGATGAGAGCCTTCCCGCTTGGAAACGGCCGCATCGGTGCGATGCTTTACGGTGACCCTTATGAGGAAACAATCGAAATCAACGAGGAATCGCTCTGGAGCGGAAGACAGATTCAGGAAAAATATAACAGCTCTCCCGAAATGCTTGCAAAAATACGCAGGCTCTTGCTTAACGAAGAATATGAGGAAGCTGCCGAGCTTTGCGGCAAAACCTTTATGGCAAGCCCCGAGCGTGTGCGTTTTTATGAAAGTATGGGCGAACTGCGTATTGAATTCCCCGATAAAAGCCGCTATGAAAATTACCGCAAGGAGCTGGAGCTGAGCGAAGCTATAGGCCGCGTGTCATATAAAAAGGGCAAAACAGAGTTTTTCAGCGAAACCTTTGTGAGCGAAAAATATGACTGCCTTGTTTATAAGGTGGAGGCTTCCTCTGAATTTGACTGCTATGTAACGATGGAACGCGGTCAGGATGCCTATACCTCCGCAATGCGTAAGGACCTGCTTTTTATGAACGGCAGGGTAACATATTATGATGAAGAGGAATACGGCGAGGGCGGAGAAGGAATGTCATTCGGAGCAAATATTTTTGTTCAGACAGACGGCAAGCTTCTCAACGATAAAAAGCATATCATTGTTCACGACGCAACGCAGGTTATCGTATACGGCGTGTTTGAAACAAATTATAATGTTGAAAAATATGATATTGATGAATCGATTGATTACCGAGCGGTTCTTAAACGAAAGCTGGAGGCGGTAAAAGCCGTTGATTACGAAACCGTGAAAGCGGAGCACATTGCCGCACACAAGGCTTTGTTTGACAGAGTATCTCTGAAGCTCAATGCACCCGTCTATGACGGTATTCCCGTTGACTGGCGTCTTTATTTTCTGCAGCGTAAACGGCAGGAAGATATTGATATGTATGAGCTTTATTATAATTTCGGCCGCTATCTGCTTATTGAAAGCTCGGGAAAGAATGCACTTCTGCCCGCAAACCTTCAGGGCATCTGGTGCAACGGTTACCGCCCCGAATGGGGAAGCGATTATCACACAAATATAAATATGCAGATGAATTATTGGCCTGCCGAGCCTGCCAATATGCCCGAAGCCGTGAAGCCTTTTATACATTTTATGAAGATGATAAGCAATTTCGGCCGTCAGACCGCAAAAGAGCAGTTCGGCTGCAGAGGCTGGGTTATCAATCACACCACGGATATTTTCGGGCGAACGGGTCCGCACGATACAATTCACTGCTTTTTCCCGATGGCTGGTCCCTGGCTGTGCCTCAATCTCTGGGAGCATTATGAGTTTTCGGGTGACCCGAAGGTGCTCAGAGAAATTTATCCGATTCTTAAAGGAGCCTGCGAATTCATATGCGATTATCTGATTGATGACGGCAAGGGCGGGCTCACCACGGCACCCTCAAATTCGCCTGAAAACTGGTTTTACTACTATGATAAAAACGGCGTAAAAAAGAGCAGTATGTTTACTCACGGTGCAACCTTTGATTTTGAACTTATTTATGCCCTCTATACCCGAATGATATATGCCTGCAGATTTCTCGGTGAGGATGAAGAGCTTGCGGCTGCTATGGAAAGAATTCTTGACAGGCTGCCCGCATTGCGTGTAAGCGAACGCTACGGAACGCTCTGCGAATGGAACAGCGACTACGAGGAGGTTGAGCCGAATCACCGCCATATTTCGCATATGTTCGGGCTTTATCCGGGCGACCAGATAAATGAAACAAACCCCGAAATCTATCAGGCTGCAAAAAACACCATTGCACGCCGTCTTTCCCGCGGCGGAGCTTCAACGGGCTGGTCGCGTGCGTGGACCGTTAATTTCTATGCCCGCCTTAAAGACGGAGAGAATGCCTGGGAGCATTTGCAGGAGCTGATAACAAAATTCACGGCAAATAATCTTTTTGATATTCACCCGCCCTTCCAGATTGACGGCAATTTCGGCGGTGTGGCAGGTATCAACGAAATGCTGCTGCAAAGCCATCTTGGCGAGCCCGATAACCGCATCATTGAGCTTTTGCCCGCAGTTCCCGCAGCGTGGAACAGCGGAGCAGTAAAAGGTCTGAAGGCAAGGGGCGGCTTTACCGTTGATATTGTATGGAGCGAAGGCAAGGTAACAAAAGCGGCAATAACCGCAGGGCATGATAAAGCGTTGAGATTAAAGCTGAATGAAAAAACGGGAGAGCCCGAAACCTCAAAGGAATACACGGCAGAAAACGGCATACTCACAATGATGCTTGCTGCAGGTGAAACCGTTGAGCTTTTGTTTGAATAAATGAAATAACCAAAAAAATGGCTTGCAAAGGTTTATCCTCTGCAAGCCATATATTATTTTGTCAGATTTTTACGGGCGAAGTCCCATACCGCCTTCAAGGGTAAGTGTTTCGCCGTTCATATATTTGAAATCGGGAGAAGCAAGCTGAACGCATACTCTGCCTATTTCAAGCTCGGAATCGCCGTAATGACCTGCGGGAGGCATCTTAACATTTGCCTTGAATGCTTCGGGATATGCTTTTTCAAAGTTTTCAAGCTGAGCTGTCCAGGCGAGAGGGCAAACAACATTTGTGTTGATTCCGTCAGCCGCCCATTCTGTAGCGGCAACTCTTGAAAGACCTCTTATTGCTTCCTTTGCGGCGGCATATGAGCACTGACCGTAATTGCCGAAAAGACCTGCACCTGAAGCAAAGTTGATTATGCTGCCCTTTGTTTCCTTAAGATAGGGGTAGCAGGCTTTCATATAATAGAAGGTTGCGTAAAGACCCGAATACATTGCAAGGTTGAACTGCTCGGTGGTGTGATTCTGAATTGTAACGCCCGATGCCGATGCCTGAGCGTTATTGATAAGAACATCGATTCTGCCGAAAGCCTCAACAGCTTTTTCGGCAACCTCCTTTGCAATAGCCTCATTATCGGCGCCCTCGGAAATATCTGCCGAAAGAGCAAGCACCTTGATGCCGTAAAGCTTTTCAAGCTCTTCTTTGGCTTTTTCAAGCTTTGCAACGTTTCTTCCGGTGATAACGAGGTTTGCACCCTCTTTGGCATATGCGGTTGCGATGCCGTAGCCTATTGAGCCGCATCTTCCGTCAGAAAGAGCAGCATAGCCTGCACCTGTGATGATTGCGGTTTTACCTTTTAAAAAGCTCATAACAAATTTCTCACTTTCTTTATTTTTTAAACAAATTGTCCATACACAAGAATAATACCAAATATAAAAAAATTTTTCAATAGAAATTAAAATTTTTTCATACATCATATTATTCAGCCTTGCGTTAATATAAAAGCGGTGATATACTTGAAGCAAACGAAAAATAAATTAACGGGGAGCTTTTATGGAATTCAATATCGATAATTTTAAATGGACAAGAGAGCCTGCGGAATGTTTTGCAAGCAACAGCAGAATTGAGGTTGTTACAAATCCTCACACGGATTTATGGCAGAGAACATATTATCATTTCAGAAACGATAACGCTCCCGTTTTTCAGACCGAAACGGAAGAGAAATATTTTTCATTTGTTGTTAAAACGGAGTTTGAAAGCAAGCACCGCTTTGACCAGTGCGGAATTGTTATGTATCTTGACAGCGAAAACTGGCTCAAAGCATCTGTTGAGTTTGAAAATGAAAAATTTCAGCATCTCGGCTCTGTTGTTACAAACAACGGCTATTCCGATTGGGCAACAACCGAGATTGATGCAAGCATAAAATCAATGTGGTACAGATTCAGCCGAAGAGAGGATGATTATTGCGTTGAATGCTCGGACGACGGCGTTACCTTCAGGCAGATGCGTGTGTGCCATATGTTTAACGGCGGCGGAAAAGTCAGCTTCGGCATTTATGCGTGCAGCCCCGAAAACTCATCGTTCAAAGCGGTATTCACCGATATGGAAATCACCGATTGCAAATGGCTTGCCCACAACGGTCAGCAGCCCGATGAAGAATAAAACCTTGACATAATCCGGAATAATTGATATACTTGCCGTGACAGCACTGTGTTCTTTGTAACACTTTAATTGATTGGAGAGAATCAGATGAAAAACTACATAAACCGCCTTAAAGACGGCTGCCCCACCCGCCGATTTATTTTCTGGTGGATTTTCAGGGCGTTGATGATTTACGCATTCATCGCAGGCTTTTTCAAGGAGCCCTTCGACATAACCGACCCTCTTCAGGTTGGTGCAAATTTCCTTTGTATGTTTGTTTGGGAAATCTTTATGCTCTTCCCCCAAAAGAGCGTTTTCCGCCACATCCCCTCGGTTGTTCAGAGCTTTCTGATTGTTGGGATTTTTGCCGCATCCTTCGGCGGAAAATTCCTCAATCTCTATTATGATTTCAGATGGTGGGATGTTATTCTTCATTTCATCGGCGGCGGTGCCTGCGTATTCTTCGGCTATGAAATTTCAGCCGCAATTCAGAAAAAAGAAAAAGCAACCGCACCCCTTTCGCTCATTCTTCTTTGCTCTGTTGGCTTTTCATTCTTTGCCGCAACCTGCTGGGAGCTTTTTGAATTCGGCTTTGACCAGATTGCCTGCATGGGCGGCGGCATCGGCGATGCACAGCATTGGAGCCTTGAGCTTGCTCAGGGTACACCCAAAATGCAGACCCTTTTTGACCCCGTATATGCAGACCGCTGGCCCATTATGGACACTATGGCGGATATAGTGCTCAACTCAATCGGTGCCCTCGCATCATTTATCTATATCAAAATCAATCCCTACCGCCACAAAGGAAAGAATGATATAACTCCCCTTCTTACCGAAGAAAAGGAAGAAGCTGCTTCAAAATAAAAAATTTTTCTGCCGTAATCTGTTGGGATTGCGGCAGTTTTTTTGCATTTTATGTTGATAATCGGCGATAAATAAGGTATAATATGATGATACATAAAATGTATCAATTTCTTATTTGGAGAATGGCTATGTTAAAACTTGAAAATGTATCGTTCAGAGTTAATGCCGAAGGCGGAACTCTTGAAATAATCGATAATATAAATCTTGAAATCCCCGACGGAAGGTTCACCGTTATAACGGGACCCAACGGCGGCGGAAAATCAACTCTTGCAAGGCTGATTATGGGCATTGAAAAGCCCACAGGCGGCAAGATTTACTATAACGATATTGATATAACCGATATGTCCGTTACGGAAAGAGCAAAGCTCGGCATAGGCTATGCTTTCCAGCACCCTCCCAGATTCAAGGGGCTGACGGTACGCCGCCTTCTTTCTCTTGCGGCGGGCAGCGAGCTTCCCGAGGATGAATGCTGCGGCTATCTCACAAGCGTTGGTCTTTGCTCAAAGGATTATCTTAACCGCGAAATGGATAACTCGCTTTCGGGCGGCGAAGCAAAAAGAATTGAAATTGCAACCCTTATGGCAAGAAAGCTCGGTCTTGCAATTTTTGATGAACCCGAAGCAGGCATTGACCTCTGGAGCTTCTCAATGCTCGTTGAAAGCTTCAAGGCTATGAGCAAAGGAAACCACAACAGCGTTATCGTTATTTCTCATCAGGAAAGAATTATGCAGCTTGCCGATGAAATGGTTATCGTTGCAGACGGCAAGGTTAAGGAAATCGGTCCCAAGGATGAGCTTTTCCCCAAGCTTATGGGCGAATTCAGCAGCGGATGCGGTTTCAGAGGAAAGGGGGATAACTGAGATGGAAAAGATTGATTCTCAGCTTCTTGAAGCTATTGCCGACCTTCACGAGGTTCCCGCAGGTGCATATAATATACGCAAAAACGGCGGCGGCCATTCAAGGCGTTCAACGGCAAACATTGAAATTGTCAATAAAGAGGATAAGCCAGGCATAGATATTATCGTTGCCCCCGGCACCAAAAACGAAAGCATTCATATTCCCGTTATCATAACCGAAGCGGGCGTCAATGACCTTGTTTATAACGATTTTTATATAGGCGACGATGCCGATGTGCTTATCGTTGCGGGCTGCGGTATCCATAACAGCGGCGATTCCGCTTCGCAGCACGACGGTATTCACTCCTTCCACGTTGGTAAGAATGCAAGAGTGAAATATGTTGAAAAGCACTACGGCGAGGGCGAAGGCACGGGTGAAAGAATTCTTAACCCCGTAACCAATATTTTTCAGGATGAAAACTCCGTTTGCGAAATGGAAATGGTTCAGATTAAAGGTGTTGACTCAACTGTAAGAAAAACCGAGGCAGACCTTGCGGCGGGTGCAAAGCTTATTATGACGGAAAGACTTCTGACCCACGGCAAGCAGTATGCCCGTTCGGATATGGAGGTTCGCCTTAACGGCAAGGATGCCTCTTCACAGATTATCTCTCGCTCGGTTGCAAAGGATAATTCAACCCAGCTTTTCTATCCCAATGCGGTGGGCAACGCAAAATGCAGAGCTCACGTGCAATGCGATTCGATTATTATGGATGAGGCAACGGTAAGCTCCGTGCCCGCAATCACGGCAAACTGTGCGGATGCACAGATTGTTCACGAGGCGGCAATCGGCAGAATAAACAATGACCAGCTCATAAAGCTTATGAGCTTCGGAATGAATGAGGAAGAGGCTGAAGAGGTTATCATTCAGGGCTTCCTTAAATAAGAGGAGATTTATATGGTTAGTGAAAACATTAAATATATCGGCGTAAACGACCGTGAAATTGACCTTTTTGAGGGTCAGTACATTGTTCCCGAGGGTATGTCATATAACTCATATCTTATCTGTGACGAAAAAACCGCAGTTATGGATACTGTTGATGCAAAATTCGGCGAGGAATGGCTCGGAAATATAAAAAATATTCTGGGCGATAAGGCTCCCGATTACCTTGTTGTTCAGCATATGGAGCCCGACCACTCCGCAAATATTGATAAATTTATGGAAAAATATCCCGATGCCGTTGTTGTTGCAACCGACAGAGCCTTTGTTATGATGCAGAAGTTTTTCGGCACAGACTATGCAAACCGCAGAATTGTTGTTAAAGACGGCGACAGCCTTAATCTCGGCAGCCGCACTCTTTCTTTCTGCACCGCACCGATGGTGCATTGGCCCGAGGTTATGATGACCTATGACAGCAAGGATAAGGTTCTCTTTTCTGCCGATGCTTTCGGCAAATTCGGTGCTCTTGATGCCGATGAGGACTGGGCCTGCGAGGCACGCAGATATTATTTCGGCATTGTTGGCAAATACGGCGTTCAGGTTCAGGCCGTGCTCAAAAAGCTCGGCGGTCTTGATGTGCAGATAATCTGCCCTCTTCACGGCCCCGTTCTTAAAGAAAATCTCGGATACTACCTTGATTTATATAACACCTGGTCATCCTACGGCGTTGAAAGCGAGGGCGTTGTTATCTGCTACACCTCGGTTTACGGCAACACCAAAAAGGCTGTTGAAATTCTTGCAAAAGAGCTTGAAAAGGCAGGCTGCCCCAAGGTTGCGGTTAATGACCTTGCCCGCTGCGATATGGCAGAGGCTGTTGAGGATGCATTCCGTTACGGCAAAATCGTGCTTGCAACAACCACATATAACGGCGATATTTTCCCCTTTATGCGTGAATTTGTGAGCGACCTTGCCGAAAGAGGCTACAGAAACCGCACAATCGGTATTGTTGAAAACGGAAGCTGGGCACCCGTTGCCGCAAACAAAATAAAGAAGATGCTTGAATTCTGCAAGGACCTTACCTATACCGACACAACCGTTACAATCCACTCGGCTGTTAAGGATGAAAATATTGAACAAATCAAGGCTCTCGCAAAAGAGCTTGCATAAAAATCAAGGGGGCTGTCTGATGACAGCCCCCTTAAAATTTTATTTAATTATCCAGCCAAAAAGGAAGTTGAAAACGGTTTTGAAGAAGCCTGCAATCGCACGGAAAATCTTCACAATCCAGCTTTCCTCGTCAGGCTCCTCTGCGGGAGGATCAACGGGGTCTGCAGGGTCTTCAGGCTCTTCGGGTTCCTCGGGAACCTCGTCAAGAATTTTCTGAACAATGCTTTCAAGCTTTTCTGCCATTTCATCAACCTTTGCCTGCTCAAAACAATCGCAGTTATAGTTTACGGCATTCTTCGCTTCGATAAGAGCCATAATGTTGCCGAGTGAAACTCCGGTAAGCTCGTTGGGAATTGATTCAAGTGCTGCTTCAACTTCCGAATAATCAGCTTTGCCGATTTTAACGGTTACATTTGCACTTGTTCTGTAGATGTTTTCTCTGAAATCCTTTACGGTGAGAGTATCTGAAATGAAATTAGCGGATTTGATGTAGATTTCGCCGGCATCAGCACCGCAGTTATCAAAGAAGGGATAGAAAACATTATCAAAGGTGATGCTGCCCGTTTTTGCATTATCAACAAGAATTGAACGGAAGAACGTGCCGATGCCTACTGCACAGTCCTTGATAACAATATCGCCGCCGTTAATCTCAATCGCCTGAAGAGCACTGCCTTCTCTTGATTCATTCTGAACCATAATGGCAGCAGGTTCATTGTTGCCGGTGAAATTACCGTAGAAATTGAATTTGCCGCCGTTTACGGTGATTTTGCCGTCGGTGTGAGTGAGAAGCCCTCTTGCTGCTGCATCGCTGCTTTTGGTGAAGTCGATGTTAAGAGTGCCGCCGTTAATCACTATGGAATTTGTGCCCCAAACAGTTGATTTTACATTTACTGTGCCCGATTCAAAAAGAATGCCGCCGCTGTAAATCGAATACAGACCCGCTCCGATAATGTTCAGAACGCCGTCTTCAGCACCCTTGAATCGGATATTTGTATCATAAACGCCCTTGATGCTGAACTGAAGTGTGCTTGTTCCGCTGAATTCAACAGTATAATAAGCCTCGGGGTCAACGGGCTCCTTGAATTCAACGCTGCAGTTCTCATCGCCTTTTTTCATTATGCTTGCGTTGTTAAGAATAAGAGTAAGCGTATCCTTGTTCCATTCCCATCCCTCTTCGGCGTTGGAGGTGCTTTCGGTATCCTCACCGAAATAATATGTTGCACCTTTATCCGGCTGACCTGCAGCAAATGCAAACGACGGAACAAAAGCTGCAATCAGAACTATTGATAAAAGAACCGATATAATTTTTTTGCAGGTATTCATAAATATATCTCCTTTTTTAACTTATTTAAATAAATTCTCGAAGAAATTTGCTATACTTCTGAAAAATAATACTATCCAGGGCAGCTCCTCAAGATTTTCTGTTGCAGAAATAATGTTGGCGGCATACTCATCAACCTTATACTGTGCATATGCATCCAAATCGTAATCAACAGCATCCAACGCTGCCTGAAGAGCTTCAACCCCCGCCTTTCTGAAGTTATCAAGGCTTGCGGGAATCTTTAAAATTGCTTCTCTGACCGCTGTATAGTCGGCAGGTCCTACCAATAATGCATTGGAGCATCCCTCTTCAAGAACAAATATTTTATCAGGTTCAAGCTCCGTAACAATTTTGCCTGCCTTATATTCAACTCTGCCCGTGCCCTGAACAAAGCCTGCCTGACAGTCCTTTAATGTGATTGTTCCTTTTGTTTCTATGTAGGTATCAACTCTGCCTTCGCTTCCCGAACGAACGGCACAAACGCCGCCTATGCAAGTCAGGCTGCCGTCGTTTCTTATTCCGAAGCCCTCTGTTGAGCTTGTAATAACATCAAGCAAATCAATTATTATTCCGGCATTGTTTCCGGGTTTCAGAATAAGCTCGCCGCTTGCAACATAAACACTGTCGGTTGTTTTCAGGCAATAGCCCTCTTCGCTTTCAGTTGCGTTTATCTCTGTTTTTCCGCTCCATACGGTCAAGCTTTCCGTGTGAATCTTTCCGTTGATTGTGAGCGAAGCACCGTAATTCTGAATATTCTCCGTTCGCATTGCAAAGCCGTTGCTTGCGTTAACTGTAAGACTGTCACCGTAGAAAGAAGGCCAGCTTCTCAACCCGTAATAATCAAGAACAACCGAATCAACCGCAGCCATATCAGAATCGCTCAAATCAGCCGTAAAGGTGTTCTCACCCACAAGCTGAATTTTAACTCCCGTTCTGATTAGCAAACAAGGCTCATCCTTTGTTTCAAACCTTACATTATTGAGTGTAAGTGTTGTTGTTTCCTTGTCCCAGCTCCAGCCTTCGGCTTCATTTGACTTATCCTCATCGAACGAGTCAATTTTAAGCGTGGTTGTTCTTACCGTTCTTTCGCCCTGTGCGGCAAAAGCCGAGACAGACACCGTTGAGAAAAGCATAACAGCCGCAAGAACTGCTGACAGAATTTTTCTCATTTTGTTCCTTCCTTTCGCCAAAAAATTTTGCTGTTTTATTGCCGTGCAACAAAACTGTAGTATCATTTTAAAAAATAAATCCCCGTGTTTTCAACGGGGATTGCAGCTTCGGTAGGTATTTATGCAACATTGGACATTAATGTTTCTTTTTCGGAAAATAATCTCTGTCCAAAAGATTTATAATTATAATGGATTATTGTAATACGATGAGGAGAAAGAGAAATGAAAATTTGCGTTTGTGACGATAACACCTCCGTTTGCGAGGAGCTTAAAAAGCTGATTTTCGATTATGCGGATACTCCCGTTACGGTTGATATTCTGCCATCGGGTGATGATCTTGTTGCGTGTTATTCATCGGGTAAATATTATGATATAATTTTTCTTGATGTTGAAATGCCCGGAATCAGCGGAATAGAGGCTGCCTCGGAAATAAGAAATCTTTCGGAGGATGCAATCATTATTTTTGTTTCGAGCCATAAGGGCTATGTGTTTGACGCATTTCAGTGCGAGGCTCTTCATTTTATAGTAAAGCCTATAAGCCACGATGAATTTGAGGATGTTTTCCGCAGAGCGTTAAACAAATACCGCAGCACACAGATTTTCTTTCCGCTGAAATGGCAAAACAGCAGAATGAACATTAAAATCAGCGACATAACCTATGTTGAAAGCGTGCACCGCCATCTTCGCGTGCACACCGAAAAACAAGTGTTTGAAGCGGTGGGAAAGCTTTCCGATGCTTATACTGAGCTTAAAAATCTGGGGTTTGTTCAGGTTCATCAGGGATATATTGTTAATATGCATTATATTCAGCGTTTCAACTCCAGCGATATTACTCTCTCTGACGGAACGCAGATTATGATGAGCCGCGGAAAAAGACCCGAAGCACTCAGAGAATATGACAGATTTCTTCAGAAATGGAAGTGGTGATATGAGCAAGAATTTAATAATGCTGTGCGGTAATTTTTGCGAGCTGTTTATAATAATCTATTTTGTAAAAGATTTGTATGAATTGAGATTCAAAAAAAGCATCTCGGTTTTTCTTTTTGCCCTTTGCGTTGCTTTTCAATGTGCCAATAATATTCTTTTTCTCGGAAAATCGATTTTGGTTTCTTTCGGTGCAATTCTTTTCACATTTTTCACTCTGCTGCTATTCAAAATCAAGCCTCTTAATTCATTTGCCCTCTCTTTTGTTCTTTATTTGATTCTCGCTCTTCCCGAAATGGTTATCGGAGTAACTATGGCTATTCTTACCGGTAATGCCCCTGACTTTACCCAATCGGGCCCGATTTCGTTCGCTTTGGGAACTTTTGTAGCAAAATTCTTATCCTATACCGTTGTTACTTTTATAAAATACAAGCAAATCCGCATTGATAAAACCATCAGAGATAATCTCCGCTGGGTATTACTTATGCCCGTTTCTTCATTTTTGATTATGCTTTTATTTTTAACTTCTTGTATGAATATAAAAGAAAACACAATACAGACCCTGCTGCTTTTTTCTTGCATAATGATGTGTGCCGCAAACATTGCGGTTTTTTCCACAATAGCAAAGCAGAATGCTCTTATTGAAACAAAAGAAAAGCTGCTTTTTGCCGAAAAACATATTCACCGCCAGATTCTTCATTATGAAGAGCTTTATAAATACCGCACCGAAATGCAGATGTTCCGGCACGATTCCAAAAACCGCTTGCTTTCAATGATGGGCATTCTGAAAAAAGGTGACATCGAAAAGGCTCTGCAGGAATTGCAAAGCAATCTTGACTTCATAGACGAAATGAGCAAAAGCATTGTTGACAGCGGAAATCCCATAATAGATGCCGTTCTTCAGTCAAAGCTGCACGATGCCGTTCAAAGAGGAATAAACCTTAAAATTTCAACAAAGCTGGCGGAAAAAATAAATGCCGATGAGCTTGAAATAGGCATTATTATCGGAAATGCATTGGATAATGCCATTGAAGCTGTTGAGAAAATCGAAGCATCGCAAAACAAAGAAATTGCTTTCAGTATGATTTCTTCACAGAACCGAATTTCAATTTCTGTTAAAAATCCCGTTTGCGAAAACTTTGATGCATCAAATCTTAAATCCACAAAGGATAATCAGGAGCTGCACGGCTTCGGAATAAACAGCATCAAAACCATTGCCCGTAAATATGACGGCTTAACCGATTTTATCTGTAAAAACAACTTCTTTTATGCCAACATAAATCTTGCAAACACAGAAAAAACACAGATTAAAGCTTAAATTAAAACGGCCTGCAAGAGGTTAAGTCCTCTGCAAGCCGTTTTGCTATTCGCATAATTGTTATCAGTTCTTCTCAGGTGCAAACGGTTTTGTGTAGTTGAGCATAAAGATTATTATGTATGCAACCCACATAGGAATGCTTTCAATTCCGCCGCTTTTGCCGAAGATGAGAAGCAGAACAACCATAAGCACAAGCGTTGCCGCAAGAATAATGAGCATTGCAAGGTGCTTTTTGCTCTTCTGCATCGTTTTGTGCAAAAGGAAAACAATGATTGCCGCCGCAAAGAAAGCCGCAAAAAGAAGTGCGGTTGACCAATGTGCCGCCATCTGAAGGGGCTTGCCGTCTTCGGGCTCAACAGAGGGAATGTTTACGCAGGCAAAAATGCAGATGAAGCCGAGATATGTGCACACATTACCGATTTTTGCAAGCTTTTCATTCTTGAATGAATTGATTTTGTAAAGATACTGAAGGTTCAGATAAAGCGATACGCCCGAGAATACAGCCCACCAAACAAAAAGTCTGGGGTGGGTTTTGCCGATAACGCTTGCCGTTTTTGCAAGGTCGGGGTTATCGATAAATCCATAAACCGTAAAGAAAATAAATCCCGCAATAAGCCACGCCATACAGAAATTTCTGTTATCGGTCAGAACATCGATAAAATTAAGAAATCCCTGCTTGATGGTCGGTTTTTTTGCAAGCTCTTCTCTTTTCTGAAGCTTTGAAGCTCTTGACATAAAATCACTCCTTAATTTCTTCTTTATTTTCATCCTCTTCTTCGGGAGGATTGTCAGCAATTTCTTCGCTCTTTTTTGATTTGAGAGCATAGCGGATTATCCAGACAATAAGAGCAACGGGCACAAGCACCGCCGCAATAACCATAAGCTTCTGCATCGGAATATAGTCATAAAGACCGTCGCCGAGAATTGTGAAAAGAATAACTCTCGGCAGAATTCCCGCAAGCGATATGAGCAGATAGGGAACAAATTTCATTTTTACCGCACCGAGAAAAAGGCTGACTATATCAATCGGAAAAACGGGCAGAACTCTTATTGCGAATATGGCAGAAAGCTTGTTCTTTTCGTGAAGGGCAAGAATTTTATCGCCGTATTTAACTTTTTTCAGCTTATTCGTTACTATGTTGCCGCCGAGCATCATTCCGAGCAGATATGTTACGCAGACCTCAAGAAGAATGCCCGCAATGTTAACGGGAATTGCAATAAAGGTTGGCAGAGCAAGTCCAACGGCAATATAAACAAGTGAAGCGGGCACAACAAAAACTATTGCTTTGAGCAGATAAATTCCGAGTATGCTTGCAATCGCTATTCCCAAACTGCCCGAAGCGGAAACAATGCCTCTGACATCAATATTCTGAAACTCTTCAAATTTCCATATGATTATTGCGATAATCACAACCGAAACAACTATTCTTGCCGCAAGCCCTATTGCGTGCGACCCCCGCAAAAACTTTTCTTTCATACATATCCTCCGGAAAG
Organism: uncultured Clostridia bacterium; assembly: GCA_937880805.1. GTDB lineage: Bacteria > Bacillota > Clostridia > Oscillospirales > Acutalibacteraceae > CAG-177. The sequence goes on along the minus strand of CALGRR010000070.1, from coordinate 19,205 downwards.
AATTCCTATAATGTTAATAATACCTTAATTTACCGAATAAAGCAACAAAATAAAAAAATTTACAAATATTTTTATGGACATTATAAAAATACTGTGGTAAACTATTTTAGTATAGTTTTTGTTATATAATCGGTCATAGGCGGAGCCTATCATTAACATTCCGCAAGGAATATATCACTTTCGAAGAAAATATCACATTGCTTCGCAATATATCACACGCCGTATGGCGTATATCACAAACGGATGCAATCCGTTTATTAAAAGGAGGGATTAAGTCTTGATGACTGCAAAAGAAAAGCTTGAAAGAGCATCTGCATCTGTTGCGTTTGACGGAATTTTCAAATACATTAAGAAAAATCCCGCCGAGAATCTTGTTAAGCTCATCAACCTTGCCCAGAAATTTATGGGCGGTGCTTTCCCCGAAAAGAATTTTGACGCTTTCCGCAAGGCTGTAAACGACCCCGATAACGTGTGGAACACCTTTGCAATGAACATCATCAATGAGCTTGACCCTCAGGTTTTAAAGAAAATGCTGCTTGCTCTGGGTCTGGGTGCGGGCGTAAACGGCACCAAGGCTGTAAGAGAAAACAGAGAAAAATATAAATGCAACATTCCGTTCATTCTTCTTCTCGACCCCACAAGTGCCTGCAATCTTCATTGCAAGGGCTGCTGGTCTGCCGAATACGGCCATAAATCCAACCTTTCAATGGACGAAATGAGAAGCATTGTTAATCAGGGCACGGAGCTGGGCACCCACCTTTATATGCTCACGGGCGGCGAGCCTCTTATTAAGAAAAAAGAGGTTCTCAACCTCTGCCGTGAAAACCCCGACTGTGCATTTCTTGCCTACACAAACGCAACTCTCATTGACCAGGCATTCTGCGATGAGATGAAAGAGGTTGGCAACCTTGCTCTTGCACTCAGCATTGAGGGCAGCGAAGAGAGCAACGATTTCCGCCGCGGCGAAGGTGCATACAAAACAACGGTTAATGCTATGGATTTGCTCAAAAAGAACGGCTTGTTCTTTGGCGTTTCCGTTTGCTACACAAGCAAAAACATTCCTTATGTAACAAGCGATGAATTCCTTGATATGGTTATAAGCAAGGGCTCACGCTTCGGTCTTTATTTCAACTATATGCCCGTTGGCCACGATGCGGTTGTTGACCTCATCCCCTCACCCGAGCAAAGAGTTTATATGTATGATTGGCTCCGCAAGGTGAGAAACAGCAAAACGGGCAAACCGATGTTTGTTATGGATTTCCAGAACGATGCGGAATATGTTGGCGGCTGCATTGCAGGCGGCAGAAACTATTTCCACATCAATTCCGAGGGCGATATGGAGCCCTGCGTTTTTGTTCACTATTCTGATTCAAACATCAGAACGCACACCTTGCTTGAAGGCTTGAAGAATCCGCTTTTTCAGGCATATTGGCACAATCAGCCCTTTAACGATAACCATTTAAAACCCTGCCCGATGCTTGAAAATCCCGAGTGTCTTCGCAGAATAATAAATGAAACGGGTGCAAGGTCAACCGACCTTATTGAGCCCGAAAGCGTTGAAACGCTTTGCTCAAAATGCGATAAGTTTGCCGCCGCCTGGAAGCCTGTTGCGGATGAGGTCTGGAATTCGAGAAAGCATCCGAATCCCAAAACCCAGTATTACCGCGACACCGAAGAGGGCAAAAAGGCTCTTGACAAGCAGAATTAATCGCACTATAATGTAAAAAACCAAAGGGGTGCTGACTAAAAAGTCGGCTGAGATTATACCCTCAAACCTGATCCCGATAATGCGGGCGTAGGAAAAAGGCATAATTGCAGTTTTTACGCCCAACGAATTTTCGTTGGGCGTTTCTGTTTGCTCCCCGAGAAAGGAAGATTTCTCTATGTCAAAAAAATTCACCCACACACACGCTCTTGCGGAAAGTGCAATAATGGTTGCTCTTTCAATCGCGCTCTTTGCCGTTTCGGATTCTCTTCCGTGGCCGTTTCTTTACGGCGGAGGCTTCAGCCTTTTCGGTCAGGTGCCGATTATTCTCATTTCTTACCGTCACGGATTGAAGTACGGTCTTTCTGCTTCAACGGTGCTCGCTCTGTTTGAAATGATGATGGGCTTCAAAAATTTCAGCTACGTAACGGGGCTTGCGGCATATCTTATGGTTGCTCTTGCCGATTATATCATTGCCTTCGGCTGCCTGGGCTTCGGCGGAATGTTCAGGAGTAAATTCGGCGGCAAGCAGACCGCAGAAATTGTTGCGGGCGGTCTTGTTGTTTGCTTTATCAGATTTTTATGCCACTTTATCAGCGGCATAACCGTCTGGCAGGGCTACTGCCCCGAGGGTCAGCTCGTTGCGGTTTATTCATTTTTATATAACGGCTCGTATATGCTGATTGAAACAGTCATAACCGTTATAGGTCTTGTAGCAATAATCAAGCCCTTCAGAGAAAAGAAAATATAATGGGTAAGGGCGAAGCCCTTCCGAAACACACCGAAGGTGTACTTCACTTGCCGAAGGCAAACTTCACTTTTATAAATAAAAACGGAGATTTGGTCGAAACCGAATCTCCGTTAATTTTTTAATTCAATTAGTTGAGAGCAGCTTTAGCCTTCTCTGTGAGTGCTGTGAAAGCTGCGGGATCTGCAACTGCGATTTCAGCAAGCATCTTTCTGTTAAGAGTGATGTCTGCCTTCTTGAGGCCGTTGATGAATGATGAATAGTTCATACCGTTAGCCTGGCAAGCAGCTGAAATTCTTGTGATCCAAAGACGGCGGAAATCTCTCTTCTTCTGCTTTCTGCCGATATAAGCATAGTTGCCGCTCTTCATAACAGCCTGCTTAGCTGTTTTGAAAAGTCTTGCCTTTGAGCCGTAGTAGCCCTTAGCGAGCTTGAGTACTTTATTTCTTCTCTTGCGAGTCATTATAGCGCCTTTAATACGTGCCATTTTTAATATCCTCCGTTATCTGATAATTAGGTTTTACAAAGTTCCGAATTATTTATAAGGAACAAGACGTTTGATCTGCTTGCAGTTTGTTACGTCAGCAACAGTTGTCTTGCGAAGATTTCTCTTACGCTTTGTGCTCTTCTTGTTGAGAATGTGTGACTTGTAAGCGTGGGCACGCATAGGCTTGCCGCCCTTTGAAATCTTGAAGCGTTTTTTCGCACCGCTGTGAGTCTTAATCTTAGGCATAATAATATCCTCCTTAATAATTTACAACTTTATTATTTCGAGCTTTTAGGAGCCAAAAACATCAGCATCTGTCTGCCCTCAAGCTTTGCAGGCTTCTCTACGTTTGCGCAGTCAGCCAAAGCTTCCGAACAACGGTTCATAATGGTCAGACCGTGCTCGGGATGAGCCATTTCTCGACCTCTGAAACGAATGGAAACCTTAACCTTATCGCCTGAACCGATAAACTTACGGGCGTGGTTGATTTTTGTTTCAAAATCGTGGGTATCGATGTTGAGGGAAAGACGAACCTCTTTAATGTCAATGACCTTCTGGTTCTTTCTTGCTTCCTTCTCTTTCTTTGCCTTTTCAAATCTGAACTTTCCGTAGTCCATAATTTTACATACGGGCGGCTTTGCCATAGGAGCAATCTTAACAAGATCGAGATTGCTGTTTTCTGCAAGCTTAAGAGCTTCTGATGCCGACATAATGCCGAGCTGCTCGCCGTCGTTTGAAATTACGCGGATTTCCTTATCACGGATTTCTTCGTTGATCTGAATTTGCTGTTCCTTGCTGCTGATGTTGAAGCACCTCCTGAAAACTGATAAAAAAAGCGAGGGCAGAGAGTTCTGTCCTCGCATTAAATCAACGCTCAATACAGCCGCAAAGGGGCTGTTATAAAGAAGCTATTGACCAACACGGGACATTACCCGGAAGGTGAGAGCCAAATCTGCTCTGCTTTATTGTGCAAGTTATTTTAATATATATTTCCGCATTTGTCAAGGGCTTTTTTCTGTTTTTTTACTTTATTTTTCCCAAAAACATTATTCCTATGTGAATTGCAAGCTCAATCGCAAGCAATGCAAGCACCGTAAGACCCGTAACAAATGAACCGAGCGAAGTGCAGTAAAGTGCGGTGCAAAGAATGAATCCGAGAACGCTCAGGATTATCTGAACAACCGAGCCGAGCTTTACCGCAGTTGAAACGCTGCACGCAGCCGCAACCGCACGGAGCATTGAAAATGCCGTTCCGTCGTGCACAATTCCTGCGGGAAGCTTGTCGCAAACGGCATCTCTTCTTCTCTTGAAGAGTCTGCCCGCAACGGAAGAGAGCACCTTGAAGTTTTCCTGCGGCAGACCGAAGCTTTTTGCGATAAGCTCTTCGGTAACGTTAACATCGTTTGTTCTCACGAGCACCTGAATTCCGTTGGCTTCAAGCTGCTTGAAATAAGGCTCAAGGTTTTTATCAACCGCATAGCTTACAACAAAAAGTGCCGCTATCTTGCCCGCAACGGCAAGATACATAACCTTTCTGCCGCTGTGGGAATATCTTTCTTCAAGCGATTTTTCGGGAACTTCTATGTTATGATGAACAAGAAGATTTCTGTTGCCCAGAAGCACGGGCTGATTATGAATTCTTGCAGCAATGCCGAGCTTATCTTCATAAACAAGCTCCTTAACGGGAGGCAGAATATCCTGCCTGCCGTCAACAACCTGCTCAAAGCATTCACGCAAAGGTCCGCCCGATTTGATAACAAGTGCCGTTGCATAAAGAAGAACATCGTCAATTCTGATATTTTCAAAATTCTTCATACCGTGCATTGTGCACTGCGAACGGTCAAAAATATCTGCCGAATCCATAACAACGGCATTTGCACCCGCCGTTTTTTCAACCGTTTCCATACCTGAAATCATAGTGCCCGTTGCGTTAAGGTCACGGTTTGTTATTCTTTCAATAAATGCGGGAACAAACGAGGTGAAAATGGGAGAGGTTACGCAGAAGGTTGCGGTGAATGCCGCAAAGCCCGTCATAACGCTCTTATTCATTATGCCTGCAAGAATGCCCGCCACCGCCGATGCACCGAAGGCAACGGGTATAAGAATATTGAGAAGCTTTTTATTTTCTGTGTTCTTTTCCGAGTTCTTAACAAAATCCGAAGGGAATGCAAGCTTTGATGAATAGAGCAAATCCGCATTGCCCATCATAAGACCTCTGCCGAGCTCAAAAATTTCGGATTCGTTTTCAAACGGATGAACCGCATACATATTATGTTCGTATTTATATGCACAAACCTCGAAGTTGCCGAGAATACGCTGTGCATTCAGTTTTTCGGTTATTTTCTGAACAAGCACACCGAAAACCGCCGCCATTGAGAAAACTGCGGTTTCAAGCCCGCTGCCGCCGATAACCGCCGAGAGCGTATTCTGCAAAAGAGCAACAACCATCGCAAGGCTGACCGCACTGTCGCTTGTGAAATTGCGTTTCACCACGGAAGCAATGCCGTCAACAAATCTCACATTGTTTATTGCCGCAACAGCAATAAGAAGCACCGCATTTGCAACATTAAGGGCAACCGAGCCCGGGGTGAAGAATTCGCTTTCAATATCAAGCTTTGTAACTATTGAAGGCATAATATTGAGAATAATCATAACAAGCTCAATTACGCCTACGATTGCAATGCCCACCGTTGCTTTTGAAGCAATTTCACCCAATCTTGTGTGAATTCTTGCTCTTTCCGAGGGTGCTGTATACTCCTCAGCAACAAATCTTTCTTCCTCTTCCTGCTGCTCGGCAAGCTTTTTCTGCTTTTTACGAAGAGCCTTTTCTTCTTTTTCAATCTCCTCGGGAGGGGCTTCAAATTCACCCTCAAAATCGCTGTCTATTTCAGATGTATCAACAATTCTGAATGCCTTTGCCTTTTGCTTACGCTTTTCCCAGAGAGTTGTTTCAACATCGGTTTCGCTTGACTGGTCGGGAGCTGATTCATCTGTTATGTTATCAAATCCCGTGAGCATAATCTGACCGTCAACATCATCGCTGTATTCCTTTGAGGGCTTATTTATTTTGCTGCCCGGATTTACTATTCTTGTTTTTCCGTCTTCTATTTCCTTAACGCTTTCCGCCGCAAGCACTCTCGGCAGAAGGTCAAGCCCCGTTTCGGTGTTTTCTCCGACGGGTTTTTCAATAACAATGCCCGATTTATCAACGGGGCCCTCGGGCTCAATTTCAACCTCTGCGGTTTTTTCGAGCTTCAGCTTGCTGAAAAATCTTGTTCGGTAATCGTCTTCCGTTATTTTTTCGTTTTCCTCGGGCTTTTCTTCCTTTTTCTCAAAGAATTCCGAAGCAGGTTTATCGCCCTCATAGAAGGGCTTGATTTTATGAATCTCCTTTTCTTTTGCCTCTGCAATTTCGGCGGCTCTCTGCCACTCGAATTTTGAAGATGACGGCTCGGGCTCATCCTCGGGCACAATTACGGTTTCGATTTCAAAAACGGATTCATCAATCTCTTCTTCGCCGAAGAAGGTTTCCTGACCCTCAACCTCGTGCTCACCCGAATCGGAGGAAATATCCTGCATCTCTTCTCTTTCAATGCTTTCCAGAGGCTTTATGGTGAAAAGTCCCGTATCGAATTCACGGCTGAGAATTCTTTCAAAATCCCTTGCGGGAGTCTGCTCAGCCTTTTCTTCGGGAACATATTCCTCGCCGCTTGCACCCGCAATAAGCCTGTCAATATCTTCAAGCGACCAGGTTTTTGACGGCTCTTCAGCCTTCTCTTCAATCTCCTGCTGCTGTTTTGCTCTTTTCACTTCTTCAAGAATGGCATCAAGCTCACTCATATCGGATATTCTGTTGTTATCGCTCAAAGTTTTCACCTACCTGTGTTTAGCAATTTCATACATAAGTATTCCCGCCGCTACGGAAGCGTTGAGAGAATTTATTTTGCCCTTCATCGGAAGGGAAACGATAAAGTCGCATTTTTCTTTGACAAGTCGGCTGATTCCCTTGCCCTCGGAGCCAACAATCAAGGCTACGCTGCCCGAATAATCCTGCTTATCCCAGGGAGTGCCGTCCATATCCGCACCGTAAACCCAGAAGCCTTTTTCTTTAAGCTCCTCGATAACCGAAGGCAGGTTTGTAACTCTTGCAACGGGCACATATTCAACCGCACCCGCCGAAACCTTGCCAACCGCATAGGTGAGGGCAACGCCTCTTCTTTTGGGAATGATTATTCCGTGAGCACCGCAGGCATCTGCGGTTCGGATTATCGCACCGAGATTGTGCGGATCCTCTATTTCATCGCAGATAATAACAAACGGTTTTTCGTTTTTGCTCTCTGCATTTTTAAGTATATCTTCAATCGACGAATATTCGTGCACGGCTGCCCAGGCGGCAACACCCTGATGATTTTCGCCCTCGCAGATTTTATCAAGCTTTCTGCGGTCTGTTTCTTTAACAACAATTCCTTTATCACGGCACTGTGCGATTATTTTTCCCACCGAGCCGCCTCTTTCACCCTTTGCAACCATAAGGCTGTCGATTGCTCTGCCGCTTTTGAGAGCTTCCGCAACGGCATTTCTGCCGATGATAAGACCCTGATGCTCATTCTGTGTATCCATAATCCGCAGCAACCTCCTGTTTTTGACTGAATCTGACTATATTCAGTTTATTATATCATAGAAGATTAAAAATAAACAGTATAATTAATATTTTTTTGAAAAATTTTATAAGGAAAATTTTTCCGCTGTTTATATTATGACAGTTTTTTTCTTTTGCTGAGTTTACAGTTAAATTGTATCTGCTCAAAAGAAAGGAATTTTAAAATTATGGAAAAAACCAGAGTTTCCGAAAATCGGGATTTCACCGACTCTTTATGGGACAAGGGAGTTTTTATTTTTATCTCCTCTTTATATTTTCTTTGCGGCTTTATTCTCTCGGGTGCGGGTCTGCTTTCGGTGAGCGTGCCTCTGAGTATAGGGCTCGCTGCCGCCTGCTCGGGCTGGGAAATGGTTTTTGCCTCGGCGGGTGCTGTTCTGGGCAGCATTTTCAGGCTTTCCGATGCCGCCCTGCTCAACTCCCTCATTCCTCTGTGCGGGGTTGCAGGCATAAAATTCGCACTCGAGAAAATCAGGGCAAAAAAACAAAAAACCTGGCTTTCCGTTTCGGTTTTTCTGCTGTATTTTGCCTGCTCAAGTGCGGTTATGTTTTCATATGAGCCCTCGCTCAACACTCTTCTTCTCAACCTTTGTTCGGCTCTTCTGTGTGCGGGGTCGGTGGTTTTTTATTCGGGCACTAACGAATGCATAAGAAAGCGGAAAAGCCCCTATATGCTTGATAATCACAGCCTGATATGCATAATCATAAGCCTTTGCACCCTGCTTCTGGGCACGGGTGAAATCAGCCTTATGGGCTTTCACCCCGCAAGATTTTTCGGCTCGTTTGTTATTATCACCGCAGCCTATCTTTTCAGCCAGTCGGGCGGCAGCATTTCGGGCACGGCAATCGGGGTCAGCGTTGCGGTTTCGGGCACAAGCGTTGCACTCAGCCTTTGCTACGGCATCTGCGGGCTTGTTGCGGGAATCTTCTCAAAATTCGGCAGACTCATTTGCTCGCTTGCCTTTTCTTTAACTGCGGGCATTGCCGCTTTGATTGACGGCTCGCCCGAAGGAATTTCGGTTTTTGCCGAAGCGGCGGCGGCAAGCATTCTTTTCAATGCCGTGCCGGGCAGACAGCTTGCAAAAATAAGAGCAAATATTCTTAACCCGCAAAAGAAACGAATTGAAACCGAATTTCACAGAGCAAGCGAGAGGCTTATGGAAACCTCGAAGGCGGTGGGCTCGGTTTCAAGCTGCGTTGCAAAGGTTTCGGAAGGGATTGAGGCTCTTGCACCCGCAAAGGATATTATGGTTTGTATGAGGGTGCGGGAAAGAGTTTGCTCGCAATGCCCGCTTAAAAGCACATTTTGCCCCGAAAACGGGGAATTCTCAAATATAACGGCAAAGCTTGCGGGCGGAGAAACCGTTACGGCAGAGGATTTTTCGGTTAATTTCAATTCAAAATGCCCGAGCGTACCGAGGCTCGCAGACAGCTTCAATAAAATATATGCGGGTCAGAGTGCAATTAACGCTCTTCAAGCGAATTCCGCAAGAAACAGAGAGCTTGCCTGCGGGCAGTTTGACTGGATTTCAAGCCTTCTTTCGGAGCTTTCGCAGGAGCTTGAAGAGGGTGCGTGCATTCTTTTCAACCACGAAAAAGCGGCGGCGAGAGTGCTGGGAGAATTTGATTTTGAAGTTAAAAACGTTTCGTGCGTCAGACCGCCCTCGGGCACAATCCGCATGACCTGCACCGTTTCGGATATTCCTTCCGGCACAAGCCTCACAAGGCTGACCGCCGCCGTTTCGGCAGAGCTCGGTGCCGAATTTATGCCGCCTAAAATAAGGCAGAATAAAGACAGCAAGGATTTGCTTTTTATAAGGAAAGAGCTTTTTAAAGTGAGGCTCGGCTCTGCCTCGGCAAGCTGCTCAAATCAGAAGCTATGCGGCGATTATTTTGAATGCTTTCAGACCGAATCAAAGGCATATATAATTTTAAGCGACGGTATGGGCACGGGCGGAAGGGCAGCGATTGACTCGGCTATGACGGTTGAGCTTTTTTCACGCCTCATAAGGGCGGGTGTGAGCCCCGACACAGCACTCAGCATAACCAACACCGCACTTGCGGTTAAATCGGATGATGAATCGCTTTCAACCCTTGATATTGCCGAGATTGATTTGTTTGACGGCAGTGCCGTGCTGCTAAAAGCGGGTGCGGCACCTTCATTTTACACCTGCTCGGGCAGGGTGAAAACCGCCGAATTGCCGTCAACGCCGCTCGGAATTCTCAACAAGGTTAAATTCAGCCGCTATGCTCTTAAGCTGCGGGGCGGAGATATGCTTATTCTTGCAAGCGACGGCATTATGGGCTGCGGAAGCCGCTGGATTACCGATGAAATCAAAGGCTTTTCGGGCACTGGTTCGGCAAGCGATTTTGCCGAGCTTCTGCTCAACACCGCAAGGCTCAAATGCGGCGAAAAATATGATGATATGACGGTTGTTTGTGCGGTTATTGAAGAAGTATGACAATTCGTAATGCGTAATTAATGACGGGCTTCGCCCGTACCCATTATATAATCGGTCATAGGCGAAGCCTATCCGAATTTATTATTTATTATCTATTCATTATTCTTTATTATCTAAAATTCTTTCGGACGGGCAATGTCCGCCCCTGCTCTTCGAATCAAACAAAAAGGACTGCCCGAAGGCAGTCCTTAATTTTTTATCAATATCCGAAGCCGAACTGATGGTTGAAATATTCAAACGGGTCAAGATACTGAACGGTTGTTGTTACGGGTTCTGAACCGCCCTTATCCTCAACAAGTGAGATTTCAACATCAAATTCATCGATTGTATAATTGCTGTTAACTCTGCAGAGAGTGAGAGTGAATGTGTCGCCGACCTTGCCGTTATCAATCTTTTCAAGAAGCACGTCGGCGGTTGTGAGAGGCTCGCCGTCAACGGCAATAATCATATCATACTGCCTTGCTTCGGTGTTTGCAAGCGAGCTTTCTGCACTTATTTCATTGATAATCAGAGTGCCTGCGGGCAAGCCCTTAATCTGTGCAATCATACTGTATTGCTGGCTTGCACTTACGGGATAATAGGTTATGCCGAGCATAGGTCTGTTGGGCACATAGCCGTGGCTGATAAGGTTTTCGATAACCTCTTTTGCCGAAGTGATGGGAATTGCAAAGCCCATACCCTCATATTCGGTTGCGGCAATCTTCTGCGAATTGATGCCGATTACCTGACCGTATGCGTTAACAAGTGCACCGCCCGAGTTGCCGGGGTTTATTGCGGCATCGTGCTGGATACATTTCATTGTGTAGCCGATTTCGCTGCTTACGGGTCTGTCAATAGCCGAAACAAAGCCGCCCGTGAACGAGCCGAAGAATTCTACGCCGCCGGGGTTGCCTATTGCATAAACGGGGTCGCCTACACTAAGGGAATCGGAGTTGCCGAATTCCGCAGCGTGAAGACCTGCCGCCTTGATTCGGAGAACACCGAGGTCTGTTCTTGTGTCAAAGCCCACTATTTCGGCATCATAGGTTGTGCCGTCTTCTGTCTGAACTCTTACCTGAACGCCCGCATCGCTGATAACGTGGGCACAGGTTATGATGTAGGTATAGGTTCTTGAATCATCCTCGCCCATAATAACGCCCGTGCCTTCGCCTGCCGAGGAGTTTGAACGGTTTGTGTAAACAACAATGCCTACTATGCTGGATTTCACCTTTGCGGCAACCTGCGAGGTTGTGAGTGCACCGTCAAGAGCAACATTTGTGGGCGAAACGGGTGACTCGTGAATATCAACATCGGGTGCTCCGTTTTCAATCTGCTGATTTGTTATTTCGTTATTCTGCTTGTTATTTGAGTGCTTTATAATTGTTGCAACACCCGCACCGAGCGAGAAAACAACAACAAATGCTATAAGGGCGGCAAAAATCTTTATGCCCTTTTTGGCAGCAGGCTTCTGTGCAGGGGGCTGCTGATAAGAATAGCTCTGATTATAATAACCTCCCTGGTAGGGGTTGCTGCTGTAAATCGGATTAACGGGAGGCTGCTGCGGATTTTCCTCTTCAGCTTTTTCCTCAGGCTCAACAGACCTTTCCTGGGCGGTAAAGGAAACCTCTTCAATTTTCTTTTCGGGCACCTCTTCCTCTGCAGGAACAAAATCAACCTGCTGTGCATCCTGGGCATCAAAGCCGTTTTCAAATCCGTTGTTAAATTTTTCGTCCATAAAAAATACCTCCGCTTTTGACTATGGATATATCGTAATATGAGAATATTAATTCAGTTTGAACATTAATTTAAATAATCGTCAACAAATTATCCCAAAGGAAGCTGGAAAATAAACTCCGTATATTCATTTGGCACGCTTCTTGCAATAATCTGACCCGAGTGAAGCTCAATAATTGTTTTAACAATATAAAGTCCCATTCCCGCACCCTTTACATCAAAGCTACGGGATTTATCAACTTTATAAAACCTCTCAAATATTTTGTCTGTTTCTTCGCTGGGTATGCCTTTTCCGCTGTTGCGGATTTTAACAATTATTTTTTCACTGTCCGATTTTGAGGCAACTTCTATATATCCGCCCTCGGGCGTGAATTTTACCGCATTATCAATAAGATTATAAACAACCTGGTTTATCATATCCTTATCGGCATTAACGGGATTGCTTTCCATTGTTTCAAGGCCGCGGATTTCAATATGCTTGCCGTCAATAACTCTTTCAAAAGCAAGCAATGTTCTGAATATCATTTCCGAAATATCAAATCTCTGCGGTTTTATATCAAGCTCGCCCGCTTCAATCTTGCTCATATTGAGCATTCCCGTAACAAGGCGTGAAAGCCGCTTGACCTCATCGGAAACCGTTCTGAGATACTGCATTTCTTTTTCTTTTTCGATTGTGCCGTCAAGAATTCCGTCAATAAATCCGCCGATTGTTGTCATCGGAGTTTTCAGCTCGTGAGAAACATTCGCAACAAAGCTTCTTCTTGACTGCTCCAGAGTTGCAAGTGCCTGCGCCATAGAGTTGAACGCCTGAACAAGCTCATCAATTTCATTGCTTTTGAAGAGCACCGATTTTTTGATTGCGATTCTGTTTGAAAAATCGCCTCTTGCATACTGCTTTGCCGCCGCCGACATCTCACGCAGAGGCTTTGTGAGTCTGTAGGTCACAACATAAACAAGAATGAAAGCCATTGCAAGTGCAAAAAGCACCGCAAAGAAAAACATTCTGAAAATACCCGCAACATACGGGGTCAGACCCTCTATAACGGGCTGCGTCACAAACACAACGCCGATGGTTTTGCCCGAAGCGGTGACGGGTGAGCCGACTATAAAATGCAAGCCTCTGAGCAAGCCGTCAAGGTCGCCCGTTGAGCTGTAGTGCCCGTCAAGGGCTTCCTCCATCATTTTTTCGGGAATCATATATTTATCGTGAACAATGCAGTTGCCCGTAAAAAGATTCATATTCGACTGAAGCGTTTCCTTGCAGTAAACAACCTCACCCCTTGCATTCACCATAAACATATCGGCATCAATCGCATTTGAAATCTGCATAAGGGTGTTGCAAATAACAATAAGTGAGCTTGTTGAGCTGCTGCCGAGCACATCGGATTCCAGAACATCGCTGATATTCTGAGAAACGTTCAGGGTGTTTTCTTCAAGCAGCTCCGCTTTTTCATTCATCCACAGCGAAGTTACCAAAAGCAAGAGAGCTCCGCCTATAAAGACGAAGCTTGCAAGAATAATTGAAATTGTAACTATAAAATACTTCCGGAAAAGACCGGAGCTTCTTTTAACAGCCACAGAATTCACCACCCGAAAAATCAGTCTTTGGTTTCAAACTTATAACCTACGCTCCAGACCGTTTTAAGCTCCCATTTTTCGGAAACGCCCTCAAGCTTTTCACGAAGTCGCTTAACGTGAACATCAACGGTTCTTGAATCGCCGTAATAATCAAAGCCCCAGACCTCATCAAGAAGCTGATCTCTGGTGAAAACTCTGTTGGGGTTGCTTGCAAGGTGATATATAAGCTCAAGCTCTTTGGGCGGTGTGTCAACCTTTTTGCCGTCAACACGAAGCTCATAGTTTGTGAGATTGATAACAAGCTTATCAAAGCTCACTTCCTTTATGCCTGCTGCCGCACCTGCTCCGCTTCTGCGAAGCACAGCCTTTACTCTTGCGATAACCTCTTTTGCATCAAAGGGCTTCACAACATAGTCATCCGCACCCAGCTCAAAGCCGAGCACCTTATCAAAGGTTTCGCCCTTTGCGGTAAGCATAATAATGGGTTTATCCGAAAACTTTCTGACTTCACGGCAAACCTGCCAGCCGTCGAGCACGGGAAGCATTATATCGAGCAGCATAAGGCTCGGAGTCTGCTCCTGAAAAACCTTAACGGCATCGGCGCCGTTGTTTGCAATAACAACGTCATAGCCCTCTTTTTCAAGATAAAGTCTTAAAAGCTCGCAAATATTGGTATCGTCATCTACAACAAGAATTTTTTCAGTTGCCATAATAAATTCCCTCCCCGGAAATATTTTCTGCATTTTTATTATACTCAGGAATTTTAAAAAAACTGTGAATTAGCAAATAATAATTTGTTACCGTTAAGGTTCAAAAATGAACAAATTATTATCATTTAACCGAAAATCTGAATACCGTGCAGGATTTGAATTTCTCGCCCGCATCAACTGTGCACTGCGGAAATTCGGGCATATTGGGTGTGTTGGGATAAAACTGGGTTTCAAGGCAGAAGCCTGCGTGCTGAATAAGGGGCTTGCCCTCTTTGCCGGGATTTGTGCCGTCAAGGAAGTTGCCCGTATAAAGCTGAACACCGCAAAGGTCAGTGAAAACCTCCAGCATTCTGCCGCTTTCGGGGTCATATGCAACGGCAGCGGGGCCGTCGCCCTCGTTAAGGCAGAAATTATGGTCATAGCCCTTGCCGATAACAAGCTGGTCATCATTCATTGCAATATCTCTGCCGATGGGCTTGGAAACTCTGAAATCAAATGCAGTTCCCTCAACGGGGCGGATTTCGCCCGTGGGAATGCTGTTTTCATCAATGGGAGTATAGGCATCTGCGTTAATCATAAGCTCGTGATTAAGAATATCGCCCTTGCCTGCAAGGTTGAAATATGCGTGGTTTGTCATATTGATAACGGTTTTCTTATCGCTGACTGCAAAATAATCAATTCTGAGCGAATTATCCTCATAAAGAGTGAATGTAACCTTAAAATCAACCTTGCCGGGGAAGCCCATTGCACCGTCGGGGCTGGTGTAGCTCATTTCAACGGAATTATCGTCAACTATGATTGCATTCCAGACTGCCTTTGATAGCTCCGCACCGCCGTGAAGGCAGGTTATTCCCTTTTCATTTTTCTCAACTTCATACTTAACGCCGTCTATTTCAAAGGTTCCGTTTGCAATTCTGTTTGCATATCTGCCAACGGTCATACCCTGATAATCAGAATATTTTTCGTGGCCCTCAACGCTGTCAAAGCCCGAAAGAACATCGGCAAAAACGCCGTTTTTATCGGCGGTATAGATGCTGTTTATTGTTGCACCGTAGGTAATAATATCAACTGCGGTTTCGCTTGAATTGCGAAGAGTGTAAACATCAACGCTTCTGCCGTCTGCGGTTGTTCCGAAAAGATTTTTAACTATCATATCTAAAACTCCTTACTTGGTAAATTCCCATATATTGTATCTGCCCCTTGAGGCGGTTTTTTTGCCGAACTGCAAGGCTTTGACGGGGCATCTGTTAATGCACGCCGTGCAATGCTGGCACTTTTTCTGAACCCATACGGGCTTGCCCTCACGCATTTCGATTGCTTTATCGGGGCAGTTTCGCTCGCACATTCCGCAGCCCGTGCATTTTTCATCGGCAAAGAAAAATCTGGTTGTTCTGAAAAGATTATAAAACGGATACATTGCCGCCGTGAGCACCCAGGGCTTTATTCCGCTGCTGCTCTTGGTTTTATGCTTTGAAATATCCGCCGCAATATCCTCAAGCGTTTTATCCGCCCTGCAAACCTTTTTGAACGCCCTCTCTTTGACGCAGGGGTCATAGAGCATAACATAGTTATCGGGCATTATAATCGAGGTGCTGTAATCCACTCTGCGGTCAAGTGCCTTTGCAAGCAGCTTATCTGCCGCCGCGGCATCTGCACCAACAGTTATTACGCAGTAAATATAGCTTCCGAGAGTTTTTCTCACCTCGGGAATTTCGGCAAATCTTTTCACCATTTCGGGCAGACCCGAAAAAAACACGGGAAAAACAAAGCCCGTCATTTCTCCGTCACCGTCTTCGGGCAGACCGCTTCGGATAACCTTTGCAATATCATAGGCCTTATCGCCCAGAGTTGCCGCCAGCTTTTCGGCAGCATAGCGGGAATTGCCCGTTCCCGAAAAATAATAAATCATAATTTTCTCCTCTTTTTAAAGAAAATATTTCCTTATTATAATTCTATCATTGCACCCTGTTTTTGTCAATAAAAAGAGGCTGCCTCAAACGAGACAGCCTCTTAACATATTTAATTACAATTAAGCAATCTTGGTCTGAACGAATTCGATAATCTTCTCAAAGATGGGCTTAATCTTTTCGATAAGGCCTTTGAAGTCAATACCGCCGATAAGATCGCCGATCTTGCCGATAAGACCCTTCCAGTCAATACCCTTGAGAGCATCGAGAAGCTTTGCAAGAAGAGCTGCAACGGGAATCTTGTCGCCGATAGCTGTTGTTACCTTGCAGTCGCTTTCTTTGTGAGCAGCATATTCGCCCTGAG
The DNA here is from genome assembly GCA_937880805.1 of uncultured Clostridia bacterium. Classification (GTDB taxonomy): domain Bacteria; phylum Bacillota; class Clostridia; order Oscillospirales; family Acutalibacteraceae; genus CAG-177. The sequence continues at coordinate 2,874 of CALGRR010000070.1, read as the reverse complement.
TTGCATAATCTTTGCCACAGAATTCACATTTGCCTGCACCGTCGGGGCAGATAGCGATGTGAGCATCAAGGTTTTCGTTTGCGATGTTGTTCTTGCAGTAGGGGCAGGGCTCAAAGTTAACAGTGCATCCGCCGCCTGTTACGTGCTTGTTGTATGCTTCCTCGTTTTCAAGAACTGAGTGGCAAGTGTCGCAAGTGAGGTTATCTGCACCTGCAAAAGCTACTGTTGTTGCTGAAAGAGCAAACATAACTGAGAAGAAAACTGCTAAAAACTTTTTCATTTTGGTTTAGTCCTTTCTTATATGCGTAGTAACGCATTTTATTTTTATAAAGAATACCATTTTTTATAAAATATGTCAAGTATAGTTTTAATAATTCGTAATTAATGACGGGTTTCGCCCGTACCCATTATATACTCAACCACAGGCGGAGCCTATCCGAATTTATTATTTATTATCTATTCATTATTCTTTATTATCTAAAACTCTTTCGGACGGGCAATGCCCGCCCCTACATTGTTATCTCAAAAAATCTCCGAATCCGTTCCACGGAAAAACTTCGGTATCGGGAAAGGCGGTGAAGCACATTTCTTCACCCGTTACGGGGTGTCTGAATTCGAGGCAGTGAGCAAAAAGTGCAAGGCTTCCGCCTCCTCCGCCGTATCTGCCGTCACCGTAAAGAGGCATTTTTCTGCTCGAAAACTGAACCCTTATCTGGTGCGTTCTGCCCGTGTGCAAAAGAATATCAACAAGCGACAGCCCGTCTTTTTCGCCGATAACCTTATATTCGAGCGAGGCCTCCTTAACTCCGCCCCTTTTTCTTTTAACAACATAGCTCTTGTTTTTCTGCTTATCCCTGAAAAGCAAATCCTTTAAAACTCCCGATTTTTCTTCGGGAGTGCCTTTTATTACGGCAAAATAATGCTTTTTCATTTCGTTTCTTGTTATCTGCTCCGACAGCTTTGCCGCCGCACGGCTGTTTTTTGCATAAACAATAAGACCCGACGTTTCTCTGTCGAGTCTGTGAACGGGATAAGCCTCGCAGGTTTTGCCCGCCTGCTCAAAATATTTGTTGAGAAGAGAAATCATATTTTCTTCTTTTTCCGAGCTCTGGCTGAGAACACCCGCAGGCTTAACGCAAACTATTATATTTTCATCCTCAAACTTAAACATTGCCTCTTCTTTTCATTGCTCTGTATTTTTTCTCGCTCCTCTGAAGAGCAATTTTAATTCCGCTTATAACAAGCCAGAAATTCTGTGCAAGCTCCTCGGGAGTCTCACGCATACCCGTTCTGAACCATTCGCTGATTATGCCGAAAAATGCATGCTCATAAAATGAAGAAATAAACTCGATATCCGAGGCGGGAACATCCATTCCTTCCGCCATCTTATTGACAAGATCAACAATAACAAAGCTGCATGCCTTGAACATATAGTTTTCAAGATAATCATAGCTTCGTGAAGAACAGATATTGTTGATTATTTTTTTGTTGCTGTAGGCAACCTCGCCGACTCTTGTGAAGCCCTTTATCCAGGAAGCTCCCGACTCATGAACCGTTACAAGCTCGGTAAGCTCCTTTTTGAAAACCTCTTCAAGAAGGTCATAAATATCGCTGTAGTAATAATAGAAAGTGTTGCGGTTTATTCCGCAGGTTTCAACAACATCACGAACCGTTATTTTATCAAACGGCTTCGTTCTGAGAAGCTCAAGAAAGGTGTCTTTAATTGCCTTCTTGGTATCCTTCTGCATCCGTATCCCTCCGATTTTATACAAAATCTTCTGCCCTTTTTATATTTTACCACATAAAACAATTATTTTCAATTAGACGATTTTATAAATTTAACCAAGTAAATTTAGACAAAAGAGCTAAAAAATGTTTAAATATAAAAGCCACCGTAACCTCATAAGAGGAAACAGCGGCTTTCTGAATGTTTTAATTATTCAATTTCTGCGGAAACTGCTTTATCGAAAAGCTCCTCAACTTCTTTGGAGGGCTTTTTGTCGATAAGAGAAATAACAACAGCACAAATCAAGCCTGCGATAAAGCCGGGAAGAAGCTCATAGATGCCTGTATCTGCAAGTCCAGTAATTCCTTCGCTTATCTCTACACGGATTCCAGAACTATTCCATGTGCGTTCTTCAATATAACCCGTCCCCTCAATATACAAACTTCCATCATCATACATCGTATAATTAGTATTCGTACCACAAGTTCCGCTATCTTCCACTTGTGGAATCCATGCAGACACTGTATATTTCTGACTTTCATCTGGAGTCCTACTACCATCTGCATCCCATGAGAAAGGAATCCAAGTTGTAACACCATTCAGATACTGAAAATCTTCCTGTGTCCATTTCCCGCTTGGATAATAAGCCGTGATTGGATTCTCAAGACTATCTATAGAAAAACAGTCTTTTGTTATCTTTGGTCTTGCACCTAAAAATTCAATTTCTTCTAACTGATGCTGAATCAGAGAATTCACTTCAAATGTCGTAACTGTAGATGGAATGGTAAGTTCTTTTATATATGGTCCAACTACTCCGGAACCTATGACTTCCAATCCTTCATTTAAAAACAAATCTGTGCCATAAAATGTATAGACGGAGGATATCTTTGTAATACCTTCTTCTACGATTAGTACATCTATATCGGTTGTAGAAATCCTTAATTCAGCCTCGCCAGTTCCATAGACACTCGCAAAAGTATTATCATCTATGGTATAGATTTTATAGGATGCGCTTTCTCCACAGCTCCCACTTTCTATTATGCTTTCCTCCGCTGCGTATACCTCTTGCGGCTCAAATACATTTGGCACTAGGTTTGTGCACATGCATAGAGCTAGTAAAATTGCCATGAATCTTTTTTTCATAATTT
>CALGRR010000069.1 GCA_937880805.1 uncultured Clostridia bacterium | reverse complement strand
CTTTCCCGAGGGCACGGCAATAAGCCAGGCGGCGATGCTGCTTGAAGAAAACGGAGTTTGTTCCGCTGCGGAATTTATGGCGGCGGCGGATGACCCAACGGTGCTCGAAGGGCTGCCCTTTATAATTGAAGATTATGAAAACAGACCGTTCATTTTTGAGGGCTATGTTTTCCCCGATACCTATGAATTTTACAGAGGCGAGAATGCCCGCACGGCATTGAAAAGATTTCTTAAAAATGCAGATAAAAAGCTTGATGAAAGCGTAAAAATGCGTTGCGATGAGCTTGGATACACCGTTGATGAAATTCTGACCCTTGCCTCAATAATTCAGGAGGAGGCGGGCAACCCCGCCGAAATGGGCAAGGTTTCTTCCGTTATTCATAACCGCCTTGAAAGCAGCAGATTTCCGAAGCTTCAATGCGATGTGGCAACCTTTTATCTGCGGGATTATGTGAAGCCGTATTTTGATGCTGCGGAATATGAGGGATTTATAGACCTTTATAATACCTATAATTGCGAGGGCTTGCCCGAAGGACCGATAACAAATCCGGGTCTTGATGCAATCAATGCGGCACTTTATCCCGAAGAAACCGATTATTATTATTTTGTAACCGACAGCGAGTCGAATTATTATTACGCTTCAACCTGGAGCGAGCATCTTGAAAACTGCGATATTGCAGGCTTATGAAAGGATTTTTAATTATGAAAAAGGCTTTATCCGTTTTACTTATTTTTGCAATGGCATTCACTCTTTTCTGCTCGTGCTCAAAGGAGCCGAAGGTTAAAACCGAGGGCGATTTCAGCTATATTGCTCTTGACGATAACACAGCAAAAATCACAAAGTTCAACAAAACAGATGATATTGTTACTCTTGAAATCCCCGCAACACTCGGCGATATGACCGTTACGGTTATCGGCGAAGAGGCTTTTGCAAACGCAAACAACCTCACCGTTGTGTATGTTCCCGAAACGCTTATCACCATTGAAAGAAGAGCCTTTGCGGGCAGCTCCGTAAAGAAGGCATTCCTTCACCACGCAAGAGAGCTTAAAACGATTGATGCGAGTGCATTTTCAGAATGCGACAGACTTCTTCAGGTTGATATTTCCGACGGCGTTGACACCATCGGCGAGAACGCTTTCTATAATTGCGGCAAGTTAAGAGTTGTTACCTTCAGAGGCAACCCCGCAAACATCAACACTCACGCCTTTGATTCCTGCTTCAACGCAAAATTCTATGTGCTCAGAGGAGCATCAAACGTTGTTGATTATGCCCATAACCACGGCATTGAAGTTGTTCTCAACGGCTAAATAACATACCCTTTCATAAAAATCAAAGCTCTTTCATACTGATTGTATGAGAGAGCTTTTTTTGTAAGGTGAAAGGAGCGATTTATGTTCAGCCAGATTAATTCGGCAATCAGTTCATTTATATGGGGTCCGCCGATGCTTGCGGTTTTTCTGGGCACGGGTCTTTATCTTTCTGCAAGAACGGGATTTTTTCAGCTTTTCGGCGTGAAAAGGTGGATAACCTCAACCCTTTTTGCCGTTGCGGATAAATCGAACCGAAAAAAAGCGGAAAAGGGAAGCGTGTCGCAGCTCGGTGCACTCACATCGGCGCTTGCCGCGTGTCTGGGCACGGGCAATATTATCGGTGTTGCAACGGCACTCTGCTCGGGCGGGCCTGGTGCTGTTTTCTGGATGTGGGTATCGGCGGTGCTCGGAATGATGACCTGCTGCTGTGAAAATATTCTGGGCATAAAATACAGAATACGGAAAGAAAACGGCGATTTTGCAGGCGGCCCGATGTATTATATTGAGCACGGGCTCGGAATGAAGGGTCTTGCAGGTGCATATGCCGTGTTTTTAACGGGTGCATCTCTCGGAATGGGTAATATGACGCAGTCGAATTCCGTTGCGGCAGGGCTTGAAGGAATGGGCATTCCGCCGATTGCCGCCGCATTCGCCGTGTGCATACCGCTTGCCTTTGCAATTTCGGGCGGGCTTGAAAGAATATCTTCGCTCACCCAAAGGCTCATTCCCGTTTTATCTCTTGCTTTTATTGTTGCCTGCTTTATTGTTATAGCTGTAAACATTGAAAACCTTCTGCCGAGCATAAAACTGATTTTCAAAGAAGCATTTACCCTGAAAGCCGTTGGCGGCTTCGGAATGGCGAAAGCTGTAAGATACGGCGTTTCAAGGGGAGTTTTCTCAAATGAAGCGGGTCTTGGAAGCAGTGCGGTTATTCATTCGTGTGCCGATTGCGAGAACGCGGCAAAGCAGGGAATGTGGGGCATTGTTGAGGTTTTTATCGACACGGTTTTTATGTGCACCGTAACTGCGGCGGCAATTCTCGTAAGCGGAAAATGGTCGCCCGACGGCAGACTCAACGGCGTTGCCCTCTGCTCTGCGGTTTTTGAGAGTGTGATGGGTCAGGCGGGCGGAGTTTTTCTTAATATCTGCATCTGTCTTTTCGCTTTCTCAACGCTCGTTGCATGGTCGTTTTACGGCAAAAGCGGAACAGAATATCTTTTCGGTAAAAGGGGCGGCAAAATATATAATGTAATATATATAGCGGCGGCTTTTGCGGGCTGCCTCACAAAGCTTGATGCGGTGTGGACCTTTTCCGATACCCTAAACGGGCTTATGGCTGTGCCAAATCTTTTTGCACTCTGGCTTATGTCAAAGGAAGCAACGGATATTCTGAATAAGGAAAGAAAAAACGGCGGAAAATCCGCCGTCAGTTATCAAGATTTTTAATTGTGGGCAAATTCCAATGAAATACCGTTGCAAGAATTCTTATAAGAAGAACGGAAACTGCACCAATAAGAATTGCAGGCTTTTCTTCAAGCAGGCTGTTATCAATAATCAGATAATAGATTACCGCACCGATGATTGCCGCAAGGGCGTAAACCTTTTTGCGAAGCACGGTGGGAACGATGCCCGCCATTATATCACGAAGCACTCCGCCGCCCACACCCGTGAGGGTTGCAACAAAAATGGTGAGGAAAAAATTGCCGCCGTAGCCGCAGGAAACGGCACTGTTGACACCCGCAACGGTGAAAACGGCAAGACCGATTGAATCGAATATGTTGATAACCTGGCTGTAAACCGAAAAATGCGATTTGATTTTTGTGCCGAGAAAATATGCAATAATAAAAACCGCAAGTGAGGTAACGAAAGCCGTTATTGCATAAACGGGGTGCCTGAACGCGGCGGGGGGAAGATAGCCGAGAATTATGTCACGCAGAATTCCGCCGCCAACCGAGGTTACCGTGCCCAGCACGAGTGCACCGAAAATATCGAGCTTTCTTTCTATGGAAGTTATAACTCCCGAAATGGCAAAGGCAACAACACCAACCATTTCGCAAATAAAAAACAGAGTATCAGCTGTCATTGTTTTTCCTCCGTGCAATAAATTCAACAGCAAAAAACAAAATTCCGCCTGCTGCATAGCAGATAATATCTTTAATATCAAAGGTTCTTCCGAGAAGAATGCTTATAAACCGGCTGCTTTCCGCACCGAGATATGCGGCAAAATCAAAGTATTGCAGAATCTCAACCGCTATTCCGAAAACCGTTACAAAAAGGGGCAGCAGCTTTGGCTTTTCGGGAAAGAAAATGCGAAGAAAAGTGCAGATAAGAATTATAACAAGCACATCGCCTATGTAGGGTCGTATAAAGCTGTCATTAATAAAAAGAGCAATAATTATCTCGGTAAGAAGCAGCAATAAAAATGCTGTAAGGTAAAAAATTCTCTTATTTTTCATTCTTCATTTTACGCAGATTTGCAAAAAAATCCGTCAGCAATGCCGAGCATTCATCAGCCATAAAGCCGCCGATAAGCTCGGGCTTGTGGTTATAGGGCAGTTCAAAAAGATTAACAACAGAGCCGCAGGAGCCCGCCTTGTAATCCGATGCACCGAAAACAATTCTGCGAAGACGGGAGTTGATTATTGCACCCGCACACATAGGGCAGGGCTCGAGAGTTACAAACATTTCGCATTCCCAAAGCCGCCAGCCGCCCAGCTTTTTGCAGGCAAGGTCAATCGCCTCAAGCTCGGCGTGTGCAAGGGCGTTCCTGCCCTTTTCGCGGCGGTTTCTGCCAAGCGAAACAACCTCGCCGTTGCGAACGATAACCGCACCCACGGGCACTTCAAGCTCCGAGGCGGCGATTTTTGCCTGTTCGATTGCGAGGGTCATAAAATCTCTGTCGATCATAATCTTTTCCCCTGATAAATTTACTTCTGCTATTATAGCACGAAAAAGCATTAAAATCTACACTATATTCGCAAAGTGTACAAATTTCTTTTGGTATATTTAGAAGTTATTTCACTTGACAAAAACAGCAATATGATGTATTTTTAATATATGTATGGTGCGGGGTTGACCCGCAAAAATAAAAACTCTATTCAGGAGGAAGAAATCAATGAAAAAAATTCTTGCAGTTCTTCTTGCTTGCTCAATGCTTTTTGCATTTGCAGCTTGCGGCGGCAACAATGAAGAAACAACAACCACAGCAGCACCCGAAACAACAACAGAGGCTCCCGCAGCAGACGAAACAACTGCACCCGCAGCCGATGAAACAACAGCTCCCGCAGCTGACGAAACAACTGCAGCAGGCGAAACAACAACTGAAGCTGTTCCCGCAGGTGAAATGACAGCAGCCGATTTCGTTGCATTCTACAATGCAGAAACAGCTAAGGCTGCAAAGGGCTCCTATAAGTACAACAGAAACTGCTCATATGTAAACCCCATCGATGTTGGTAATATGACAAACGCTCTCAACAAGGTTATCAAGATGATTGATGAAAACTCAGACCTTAACTCAGTTGTTGGCGGTTTCCTCGGTATCGGCACAAAGACCGGTAACTTCCCCAAGGATGAGCCCGATGATGATTATAAGCTCAAGGCTGCAAAGCTCACAGAAGCTGACCTTAAGAACTTCAGCTATGCAGACGGCGTTTACAGCTTCACAATCGCTAACGCTGCTAACCCCAAGAAAACAAATGCAACTCCCATCTCAAGATTCACAAACGACTTCATCACACACGAAGAAGTTGACGAAGGCATCAAGGATGCAGCAGGCAGCCTTGTAACCCTTATCAGCACAGATGTTAAGTACACAAACATCAAGGTTAAGGTTACAGTTGCTGAAGGCAAGATCACAGCAATCAGCTATGAATATGATTTTGCTGCAACTCTTGAACTCAAGATTCTTGTTGGTAAGGTAAACGGCGCAGGTTCAGCTAAGACAAAGGGCGAATTCACAAACATCCAGTATTAATTCGCAGCTAAAAAACATATTTTTTCGGCAGCTTGAAAAAGCTGCCGAAATTTTATTTTTATTCGGAGGGAACTATGAAAAAGCTTGTTGCTTTGCTTTTAAGCGTAATTATGATTCTGAGTGCGGGGGTAAGCGGCTATGCCGAATTTGATGCCCCGAAACTCAGCAGAGAAGAATGGGATGAACTTTATATGAACAGTCACAGCGATAACACCCTGCCTATGCTTTGTGCGGGTGCAGACGAAACACAGATAAGCATTTGCTGGCACGCCGATAAAACCAAGGCAAAGCCCGAGGTTTTGTTTTCAAAAAATGAGGATATGTCGGCATCAAAGCTTTTCAGCGGCAAAACAACTCCCGCAGAAACCGATAATCAGCTTGTTTGCAGAGTAACGGTTACGGGTCTTGAAGAAAACACGGTATATTATTATCAATGGTATACCGATAACGGTTTAAGCGAAATCTGCCGATATGAAACAAAATCCTTCGGCGACCATAAGGTGCTCGTAGTGGGAGATATTCAGATTGCGGAGGAGGACCGCGGAGACGGGCCCTCACAGTCCGACATAGGCTTTAACTGGAACAATGTGCTTGCAGAAGCACTTGAAAAGAACCCCGATATAAGCTATCTTGTTTCGCCCGGTGATAACACCTCATCAGGCAAAACCGCCTCGGAGTGGCAGACTCTTCTTACTCCCAAGGCAGCGAGAAGCCTGCCTATGGCTCTTGCTATCGGTAACCACGATAAAAAGGGTATGACCTATAATTATTACACCAATATGCCCAACGAGTATTACGGCAGATTCTTTCAGGGTCTTGACCGTGATTTCTGGTTCCGCTACGGCGATGTGCTCTATCTTTTCTATGATTCAACCTCGGGCAATGCTCCCGACCATATGGCAATGACCAAAGAGGCGGTGAAGCTCAATCCCGATGCGAAGTGGAGAATCGGCGTTGTTCATCACGGAATTTACGGTGCGGGCGACTGCATCGGCGATGCCGAAACAGAAATTCTTTTAAGCACTATTTTCACTCCGATTTTTGAAAGCTATGACCTTGACCTTGTTATCACGGGTCACACTCATTCGCAGGGCCGTTCTCATTTTATGAAGAACAGAAAGGTTGTTGCCGCCGCAGAAGGCGGAAAAACCTATACCGACCCCGAGGGCATAGTTTATCTTAATGCAAATTCAGTTTGCGAAAGACCCCACAATGAAAGCTATGAGGCGGAGCATCTTGCCTACAGCTTTTTGAAAAATGATGTTACAACCTACACAACTCTTGAATTTTCGGGCGACACCCTGACTCTTGAAACAAGAAGAGGCGATAACAGCGAGCTTCTTGACAGCATTGCAATCAGGAGAACCCGTGAGTACAGCGAGAATTCCTTCTCAAACCGCCTTCTCAGACTCGGCTACAAGGTTATTGAAGCTCTCGGATTTGTTTACACAATGGTTGATAATCTGGTAAGAAAGTTCAATGCGTAATTCGGAATTCGGAATGCGTAATTAATGACGGGCTTCGCCCGTACCCATTATATAGAATCATTAAAAATCTCTCTCACATATGAGGGAGATTTTTTCATATTGACATTCAAATAAAAAAGCAGTTTAATAAATTTGTAATAATTTTAATGATTTATTTGTAATTTCACACCGTTAGAATGATAATGGACATTGGGATTGATGAGGTGAAAGCTTATGTATACCGTTCTTGTCTGCGATGACGACATTGCAATTCTCGATTCGCTCGAAATTTATCTTAAGCTGGAGGGCTACAATGTGCTCCGTGCGGATAACGGAAGAGGAGCGATTGAGCAGGTTAAGAATAATGAGGTGCACTGCGTTATTCTTGATATTATGATGCCCGGTCTGGATGGCTTGCAGGCAACGCTAAGACTGCGTGAAAAGCATAATATTCCCATTATTCTGCTTTCGGCAAAGAGCGAGGATACGGATAAGATAACGGGGCTTTCCTTCGGTGCGGATGATTATGTTACAAAGCCGTTTAATCCGTTGGAGCTTATGGCGAGAGTGAAATCGCAGATAAGGCGTTTCACAACTCTCGGCTCAATGGAGCTTAAAGAGGGCGTTATAACAACCGCAGGGCTTTCGCTTGATACTCTTGCAAAGGAGCTCACGCTTGACGGCGAGGTTGTGAAGCTCACCGCAACCGAATACGGCATAATGAGCGTGCTTATGGAAAATCTGGGCAGAGTGCTTTCAACCGAGCAGATTTATGAGGCTGTGTGGAATGAGCCCGCCTGCATCTCGGATAAAACCGTAACGGTGCATATCCGCCGAATCCGTGAAAAAATTGAAATCAATCCTAAGGATCCGAAATATTTAAAGGTGGTGTGGGGAATTGGATACAAAATTGAAAAGTATTAACTCCAAAAAAACAACAAGAATTGTTGCCCTTGTGCTTGCCGTTGCATTGTTTTTTGTTTCGGGTTATTCCGCGAGCCTTTTTATCAGGGAAATGCTTGTTTATTCAAGCCAGACTTCGGATAATTTTACTCAGACACCCGTATTCAGGCAGATGCTCAATGATTACGAGAGAGAGCTTCTCTATAACGGCGAGGATATAAGTGCAACAAATATTGATGAATTCAAAAAAACCGAAACGGGCAAAAATATTGAATTCAGAAGAAACAATGCTCTTGAAAGAGTGGAGGAAAGCTTCACGCTTCTTGATGCTTCGGGCATAAAGATTTATGTTGCCGAGGGCAATCGCTACAGATACAAGCTGAATCTTCATTCGGGCACATATTATTTCACATATGACGGCGGCAGAATAAGCAGCGACGATTTCAATTCATATGAATACCGTTATGAATACAACAATGAGAATGTTACAAGCATTTATGCTGCTGACGGCTCGGTTGTGCCCGAAACAACCTTTGTTGAAGGTTCAATAAACGGCAGCTATCTTTCAAGAATATCAGAGGCTCTGGGTTATCTCAATTCGCTCAGCGATTATTCCTGCTACGGCGAAATCGACAGAGTGAGTGCCGTTGAGCTTGTCAATGAGCAGTATGACAGAGAGCTTGATAATTATTTTCCTTCAAGGGGCTATTACAGCTCTCTTGCGGGCAACACCAACAGCGTTAAATATGCTGTGTTCTTCTCATCAACAGGCAATGTTATAACCAACTGCGACGTAACAAGAGCAGACACCCGCGAACAGATTCTCGGTAAAATCGGGGGGAATTATGTTGAATGCTATGAAAACGGGAAATATGAGCTCTTAAAGGGCAAGGCAGTTACCGTTGCAGAGGGTGCACTTCACGATGTGAAGAATGAATTTATGCCCCTAAATGAATATAAAAGCGTAATTGAGCAAAATGCGGGCTACAGAAATATTGCAAAAATGTATGTTTCCTATGACCCCACGGGGGCGGACATCTTCGGCGTTGGGGAAGAGATGTTCAACCGCTTTGCTTCAAATCCTCTGACCGATATTTCGCTCGGAAAAATGGCGGCAATCAGCCTTATCACCTTTGCTCTTGCGTGTGCAATCGGAATTTATCTTATCTGCATTGCGGGCAAGAAGGAGGATGGCTCCGTTGAGCTTTGCTTTGCCGACAGAGTGCCGTTTATAATTAACCTTGCACTCGGTATCGGCGTAATGTTCCTTTGCGGGGTTGCAGTTCTTGGCGGCATTGTTTTTGAGGTTGAGCCCGGAAATATTCCGCAGATGCCGATGACCCTGCTTGCCCTTATCGGTAAGCCCATAAGTGGCTGGACGGCGGCTTTGTTTGCCCTCTTCTTTGCAATACCCACGCTTATTCTTATGAGCGTTGCAAGAAATATCCGCAACAAAACCTTCTGGAAGCACACCCTTGTTTATTGGCTTCTGAAGCCCGCAAGACTGCTTTGGGGCAAGCTTAAAATCAAGCTTGCAAGCCTCAAAAAAATGATTGCTGCCGATTATATCAACGGCAACGGCAAGAAGTTCAAAACGCTTGCAATAGTTGCAGTCTGTGTGGTTGCCGCAGTATTTATGTTTACAACATTTCTGATTCTTGCAATCAATGAGGGTGCCGGTTCAATATTCTTTATTTTCCTTTGCATTGTCTGCGTGGGCATCGTTCTCTATTGTGTTGTTCATATTTCCTCACTCGATAAGATTATGAATGCGGTTTCGCAAACGAAAAACGGCAGGCTTGACAGCAAGATAGAAACAAAATATATGCCCGGCTTTATGCGTAATTTTGCAGAGGATATAGCCTCTATGCAGGATGGCTTGCAGCAGGCGGTTGAAAATGCGGTCAAGGACCAGAGAATGAAAGCGGAGCTTATAACAAATGTTTCTCACGACCTTAAAACTCCGCTTACCTCAATAGTAAGCTATGTTGATTTGCTCAAAAAGTGCGATGTTCAGGATGAAACCGCACAAAAATATATTTCCGTTCTCGATGAGAAAGCGGCAAAAATGAAAAAGCTTATCGAGGATTTGGTTGAAGCGTCAAAGGCTTCATCGGGTGCGATTGAGCTTCACCCCGTAAAAATCAATCTTTGCGAATTTGCGGCTCAGGCAGTCGGTGAGCATACCGATGAGCTTCAGAAGGCGGGAATTGAAATTGTTCTTCGCTCAACACAGAATCCCGTGTTTGTTACTGCGGATGCACAGAAAACATCAAGAATAATCGAAAATCTTTTTTCGAATATCCGCAAATACGCAATGGAAAACACGAGAGTTTATGTTGAGGTTTCAGGCGGAAATCAGTACGGCTCAATAGTTATTAAAAATATTTCAAAACATCCTATTGAGGTTCAGTCGGATGAGCTTGTTCAGAGATTTGTCAGAGGCGATGCTTCAAGAACGGGCGAGGGCAGCGGTCTGGGCCTTTCAATAGCAAATAACCTCTGCGAGCTGCAAAAGGGCAAATTCAATGTTTATGTTGACGGCGATTTGTTCAAGGTAACCGTTGCATTACCGATTGAAAAATAACAAAAGCTGTGTAGGGAACGCTGTCCTCTAATGTGCAACATTTCATATTTATATTTCATTATGAAATAATTTCATACGAAGTATTTCATTTCTTAATTAATAATTACGCATTCCGAATTACGAATTACGCATTAAAAAAAGCACCCGCAAGGGTGCTTTTCACTTCTTCACTATTACTTTTTACTTATTACTTAAACTCTGTGACCGTCTTTGAACTTTATTTTGCCCAGGAAGGGAACTTTGAGGAAGCCGTCAAATTCATCCTCATCAAAGGTAATGACAGCCTCAGCCTCCTTGTCGGGAAGAATTGATGTTGTGGCAACTACAGTGAGAGTATCGTCATCTTCCTCAATGCTTTTAACAGCAAAATCGGGAAGTTCGATACCTGGGATGCTGATTTCAAAGCCGTATTCGCCGTCATTATCGCTGATTGTGAACTTCACTTCGCCCGAAAAAAACATAGAATTAACCTTGCAAGCCCAATTTCCGAGACCTATCATAAAAAAATTCTCCTTTAATTTTTGTTTTTTTCATTGTAGCATAAAAATTTTTTCTAATCAATAGCATTCTGCGATAAAAAATCACGGACTATATATTCGATATAAAAAATATTTCAACCACATTATCTTGTGGTGGGGCATTTATATTATATATACATTTTATATATGGTGTTTTGCGGCGGTTATCGGTTTATCGGGTTAAAGCGTCAAAACCCTTGATACGTTTAGGTTTCAGGGCTTCAAAAATCAAAAAATTTTTTAAAAAAGCTATTGACATTGACAAACCGCTGTGATATTATAATTGAGCACGCTTGCGGACTAAGGGCTAATTATGCCCTGAACCAAAACCGTAAGCCAAGGCAGATATGCGTTGATGCAGGAGGTGGCCGCTCTCTGAAGCGGGAAATTTCTGCGGAGTATGTCCGATTTTAAACCGGGCGAATTGTGTCCTCTCATGGAGTTTGCCATTCCCGGGCGACTCACTGAGGGATACCTATGTGCAAATAAGCGAAAGCTTTCCCGGAAATATGTTTTTCCGGTTTTTAAATCGGACGGGTTGAAACACCCGGGTCGGTTTTCACGAATTTGCAATTCACAGCCCGCCAAATTTTAAGGAGGCGTTCCAGATGGCAGTTAAGGGAAAAATCAGAATCAGACTTAAGGGCTACGACCACAGCGTTGTGGACAAGGCAGCTGAGAAGATTGTTGAAACAGCTAAGAGAACAGGTGCTCAGGTATCAGGCCCCGTTCCCCTTCCCACAGAGAAGGAAGTTGTAACAATCCTTCGCGCAGTTCACAAGTATAAGGACAGCCGCGAACAGTTTGAGCAGAGAACACACAAAAGGCTTATCGACATCATCAGACCTTCAGCAAAAACAGTTGAAGCTCTGACAGGTCTTGAGCTTCCCGCAGGCGTTGAAATCGAAATCAAGCTTTAATTTCAACAAATGCAGGTCATGTTGGCAGAAAGTCAACCAATAACCTAAAGGAGGAAAGCATAATATGCAGAAAGCAATCATCGGTAAGAAAATCGGTATGACACAGATTTTCGATGAGAAGGGAAATGTAATTCCCGTAACAGTAGTTGAAGCAGGCCCCTGCAACGTTGTTATGAAGAAAACAATCGAGAACGACGGTTATGAAGCAGTTCAGATCGGCTTCGGCGATGTAAAGGTTCAGCGTGTGAACAAGCCCATGATGGGTCACTTCAAGAAGGCTGACGTTGCTCCCAAAAAGACTCTTAAAGAGTTCAAGCTTGCCGATATGGCAAACATCAATGTGGGCGACACAATCAAGGCAGACATCTTCGCAGTTGGCGATAAGGTAGACGTTATCGGCACAAGCAAGGGTAAGGGTACTGCCGGTTCAATCAAGAGATGGAACTTCTCAAGACTTAAGGAATCCCACGGTACCGGTCCTGTTGCAAGACACGCAGGTTCACTCGGTGCTTGCTCCGACCCCTCAAGAGTATTCAAGGGTAAGAAGCTCGCAGGTCACCTTGGTTGCGAGAGAGTAACTATTCAGAATCTTAGCGTTGCTAAGATCGACGCAGAAAACAATCTGCTTGCTATCAAGGGCGCCATCCCCGGCCCCAAGGGCGGCATCGTTGTTATCCGCGATTCAGTTAAGAATGCATAAGAAAGGAGTAGAAAAGAATGCCTAAAGTATCAGTTTTCGACATGACAGGTAAAAAGCTTTCCGATATTGAGCTTGCAGAAAGCATTTTCGGAATCGAGCCCAGCATTCCTGCTATGCACCTTTGCGTAGTAAGCTATCTGGCAAATCAGCGTCAGGGCACACAGTCTACTCTTACAAGAGCAGAAGTTAGCGGCGGCGGCAAGAAGCCCTGGAGACAGAAGGGCACAGGCCGTGCAAGACAGGGTTCAACAAGAGCTCCCCAGTGGTATCACGGCGGTATCTCACACGGACCCAAGCCCCGTGACTATCACAAAGACGTAAACAAGAAGGTAAGAAGACTTGCTATCAAGTCAGCTCTCTCAGCTAAGGTTGCTGATAACGAGCTTATCGTTCTTGACAGCCTCACTCTTAACGAGATTAAGACAAAGGCAATGGTTAACGTTGTTAACGCACTTGAAACAGGCAAGAAGGTTCTCTTCGTTCTTCCCGAGAAGAATGATATTATCTATCGTTCAGCTCGCAACATTGCTAACGTAAAGACAACTCTTGCTTCAACACTTAACGTTTACGACCTTCTCAACTGCGACACAGTTGTAGTTCTCAAGGATGCCGTAAACAAGATCGAGGAGGTTTACGCATGAGCAAGTTAGCACAGGATATTATCCTCCGTCCCGTTATCACAGAAAACAGCATGGACGGCATTGCAGACCGCAAGTACACCTTCGAGGTTGCTAAGGATGCAAACAAAATTGAAATTGCCAAGGCAGTTGAGCAGCTTTTTGATGTTAAGGTAAGCAAGGTTAACACAATCAACGTTCTCGGTAAGAATAAGAGATACGGCAGATTTGAAGGCCTCACCGCATCAAAGAAAAAGGCAATCGTTACAATCACAGAGGACTCCAAGCCCATCGAGTTCTTTGACGGTATGATGTAATCTTATAAAAACCTAATGTAAATCCGGCGGTAAAGTATGGAGAGCGACATTGCTCCGCAAAGCCGCTATAAGGAGAGTGTAAAAAATGTCTATTAAGTTCTATAAGCCGACAACAAACGCAAGACGTAATATGTCGACTACAGACTATTCCGAGCTCTCAAAGGTTGCACCCGAAAGAAGCCTTCTTGTTTCACTCAAGAAGAACAGCGGACGCAACAGCTACGGAAGAATCACCGTTCGCCACAGAGGCGGCGGCGTACGCACAAAGTATCGTGTTATCGACTTCAAGAGAGATAAGTTTGATATTCCCGCAACAGTAGCTACTGTAGAATATGATCCCAACCGTTCAGCATTCATTGCTCTTCTTCAGTATGAAGACGGTGAAAAGAGATATATTCTTCAGCCCGCAGGCCTTAAGGTTGGCGATAAGGTAGTTGCAGGCCCCGATGCCGATATTAAGGCAGGTAACGCACTTCCCCTCACCAATATCCCTGTTGGTACTGTTGTTCACAACGTTGAGCTCTACCCCGGCAGAGGCGGTCAGCTTGCAAGAGCAGCTGGTAACTCAGCTCAGCTCATGGCTAAGGAAGGTGCTTATGCACTTCTCCGTCTTCCCTCAGGCGAGCTTCGCAACGTTCCCGTTGGTTGCATGGCAACTGTTGGCCAGGTTGGTAATCTTGACCACGAAAACGTTAAGATCGGTAAGGCCGGTCGTAAGCGTCACATGGGCTGGAGACCCACAGTTCGCGGTTCAGTTATGAACCCCTGCGATCACCCCCACGGCGGTGGTGAAGGCAGAGCACCCATCGGCAGACCCGGTCCTGTTACACCTTGGGGCAAGCCTGCTCTTGGTTACAAGACCAGAAATACAAAGAAGAAGTCCGACAAGCTTATCATAAAGCGTCGTAACGACAAGTAAGTGAAAGGAGCAGATAATAATGGGCAGAAGCGTTAAAAAAGGACCCTTTGTGCAGCCTAAACTGCTCGAAAGAGTTCAGAAGATGAATGAAAACGGTGAGAAGCAGGTTCTTAAGACCTGGAGCCGTTCATCCACAATCTTCCCCGACTTTGTCGGCCACACATTTGCTGTTCACGACGGACGTAAGCACGTTCCTGTATATGTAACAGAGGATATGGTTGGTCATAAGCTCGGCGAATTTGCACCTACAAGAACCTTCAAAGGTCATGCAGGTTCAAAAACATCAAATAACGGTAAATAATCGGCGAAAGGAGTGTATTAACAATGTCAGATATGGCAGTTGCAACAGCAAAAGCAACTTATATCCGTATTGCGCCTCGTAAGGTTCAGATTGTGCTCGATTTAATCCGCAATCAGCCCGCAGACAAGGCAATGGCTATTCTCAAGTACACGCCCAAGGCCGCGTGTGAACCCTTGATGAAGCTTTTAAAATCAGCTATCGCAAATGCTGAAAACAACAACAATATGGACGTTAGCCGCCTTTACGTTGCAGAATGCAGCGTAAGCCAGGGTCCCACTCTCAAGAGAATCAGACCCAGAGCTCAGGGCAGAGCTTTCCGTATAAACAAGAAAACATCTCATATCACCCTTGTGCTCAAGGAAATGGAATAAGCGAAGGAGGAGGTTAAACAATGGGACAGAAAATCAATCCTACCGGTTTAAGAATCGGTGTTATTAAGAACTGGGAATCCCGCTGGTATGCAGCTCCCAACAAGTTCGGTGATACTCTCGTTGAAGACTACGAACTTCGTGAGTACCTTCTTGAGAAGCTTGCTCCCGCAGGCGTTCCCAAGGTTGAGATCGAGCGTGACGCAAAACGCGTTTATGTAAACATTCACTGTGCAAAGCCCGGTATGGTTATCGGCCGTCAGGGTGCAGAAATCGAGAAGCTCAAGAAGATTTGCGAGAAGAAGCTCGGCGGCAAGGAAGTTTCGCTGAACATCATCGAAATCAAGCAGCCCGATCTTAACGCACAGCTTGTTGCTGAGAGCATCGCTTCTCAGCTTGAAAGAAGAATTTCTTACCGCCGTGCTCTTAAGCAGGCTATCGGCCGTGCAATGAAGCTCGGTGCAAGAGGTATCAAAACTCAGGTTTCAGGCCGTATCGGCGGTGCTGAAATCGCAAGAAGCGAGTCATACCACGAGGGAACAATTCCCCTTCAGACAATCAGAGCAGACATCGACTACGGTTTTGCTGAGGCAAAGACAACCTACGGTCGTATCGGCGTTAAAGTATGGCTTTACAGAGGCGAAGTTCTTCACGAAAGCAGAAGAAACAACAACAATCGCCCCAGAAGACGCAGAGAAGGAGGTAACCAGTAATGCTTTTACCTAAGCGTGTTAAGCACCGCAGAGTGCAGAGAGGCAGACTTAAGGGTAAGGCTACAAGAGGCAACACCGTAACTTACGGCGATTTCGGTCTCGTAGCAATGGAGCCCGCATGGATTACCTCAAACCAGATTGAAGCAGCCCGTATCGCTATGACAAGATACATCAAGAGAGGCGGCCAGGTTTGGATCAAGATTTTCCCCGACAAGCCCATCACAGAGAAGCCCGCTGAAACCCGAATGGGTTCAGGTAAAGGTTCTCCCGAATATTGGGTTGCAGTTGTTAAGCCCGGCAGAGTAATGTTTGAAATCGCCGGTGTTGACAGAGAGCTTGCTGCAGAAGCTATGCGTCTTGCAGCTAACAAGCTTCCTATCAAATGTAAATTTGTTACTAAAGAAGAATTGGGTGGTGAGCAATAATGAAAGCCAGTGAAATCAGAAAACTTTCCGCCGGTGAGCTGGATGCTAAGCTTCTTGAGCTGAAGGATGAGCTGTTCAAACTGCGCTTCCAGCAAGCTGTTAACCAGCTCGACAACCCGATGCGAATCAGTGCCGTTAAGAAGGATATCGCTCGAATCAAAACTGTTCAGAGAGATATCGAACTTCACGGTTCTAACTCGTAAGGAAAGGGAGGTTAAAATACAATGGAAAGAAACCTCAGAAAAACCCGCGTTGGTATTGTTACCAGCGATAAGATGGATAAGACCGTAGTTGTTTCCGTTAAGGACAAGGTCAGACATCCTCTCTATAAGAAGATCGTTAACAACACCTATAAGCTTAAGGCACACGATGAAAACAACGAGTGCGGCTACGGCGATAAGGTACTTGTTATGGAAACCCGTCCTCTTTCAAAAGATAAGAGATGGCGTGTAGTTGAAATCATTGAGAAGGCTAAATAATTTAGCCCATAAGTAAGGAGGAAAACACTGTGATACAGCAGCAGAGTTACCTCAAGGTTGCCGATAACACCGGTGCGAAAGAGCTTATGTGCATTCGCGTTCTCGGTGGTTCCGGCAGGAGGTATGCCAATATTGGCGATGTCGTAGTTGCTTCTGTTAAAAAGGCAACACCCGGCGGCGTAGTTAAAAAGGGCGACGTAGTTAAGGCAGTAGTTGTTCGTACTGCAAGCGGACTTCGCCGCGAAGACGGCACATACATTCGTTTCGACGAAAATGCAGCCGTTATCATTAAAGAAGACAAGAACCCCAGAGGCACCCGTATCTTTGGGCCTGTGGCCAGAGAGCTTCGTGAAAAGGATTACACAAAGATCCTTTCACTCGCTCCCGAAGTACTTTAATCGGAGGTGCGAAGATGAATAAGGTTCATGTAAAAACAGGTGACGAAGTAGTAGTTATCAACGGTAAGTACAGAGGCAAGAGAGGCAAGGTTGTTCAGGTCAGCCCCGCTGAAGGTAAGGTTATCGTTGAAGGCGTTAACATCGTAACCAAGCACGTAAAGCCCCGCAAGATGGGTGAGCCCGGCGGCCTTATCAAGGCTGAGAGCGCACTCTATGCAGACAAGGTTCAGCTCATCTGCCCCAAGTGCGGCAGACCCACAAGAACCGGTCACAAAATCAATGCAAACGGCAAGAAGGTTCGCACTTGCAAGAAGAGCGACTGCCTTGCAGAGTTTGAATAATAAGGGAGGACATAACAAATGGCAGCAAGATTAAAAGAAATGTATGTCAAAGATGTTGCACCTGCTCTTATGAAGAAATTCGAATATAAGAGTGTTATGCAAATCCCGAAGCTCGAAAAGGTTGTTATCAACGTTGGCTGCGGCGAAGCAAGAGATAACTCAAAGATGCTCGACGCAATCACTTCAGATCTTAAGCAGATCACAGGTCAGGCACCCGTTCTCTGCAAGGCTAAGAAGTCAGTTGCTAACTTCAAGCTCCGTGAAGGCATGGTTATCGGTGCAAAGGTTACTCTCAGAGGAGAAAGAATGTATGAGTTCATCGACAGACTCTTCAATCTCGCTCTTCCCAGAGTTCGTGACTTCAGAGGAATTAACCCCAATTCCTTCGACGGCAGAGGTAACTATTCAATGGGTATTAAGGAACAGCTTATTTTCCCTGAAATAGATTACGATAAGATTGACAAGGTTAGAGGTATGGACATCTGCTTTGTTACAACAGCAAACACAGACGAAGAAGCACGTGAGCTGCTCACACTTATGGGCGCTCCGTTCTCAAAGTAAGGAGGGATTACCGTGGCAAAAACATCAATGAAAGTTAAGCAGGCTCGTCCCGCAAAGTATTCAACCAGAGCCTACAACAGATGTAAGATCTGCGGAAGACCCCATGCTTATCTTCGCAAGTACGGCGTTTGCCGTATCTGCTTCAGAGAGCTGGCACATGCAGGTCAGATTCCCGGCGTTAAAAAAGCAAGTTGGTAAATTGAGCAATTGCAAAGGAGGTAAACAGTATGCAAATTACTGATTCCATCGCTGATATGCTCACCCGTATCCGTAATGCGAATGCGGCAAAGCATGACACAGTGAAAGTTCCCGCATCCAACATGAAGAAGGCGATTGCTCAGATTCTTGTTGATGAGGGTTACATCAAAGGATATAAGGTTGAGGATGACGGAAAGCAGGGTATGATTGAAATCGCTCTCAAGTACGGTCCCAACAAGTCTCAGGTTATCACCGGTCTTCGCAGAGTTTCAAAGCCCGGTCTGAGAATTTACACAAGTTGTGAGGATATGCCCAAGGTTATGAAGGGCATCGGCATTGCCATCCTCTCAACTTCAAAAGGCGTTATGACTGACAAGGACGCACGCAAGGCCAACGTTGGCGGCGAAGTTCTTGCATTTATCTGGTAAGGAGGTGCCGTAAATGTCACGTATAGGCAAGAAACCTATCGAAATACCCGCTGGTGTTGATGTACAGATTGAAGGCACACTTGTTACCGTTAAGGGCCCCAAGGGCACACTTACAAGAAACGTACATCCCAACATCACAGTTGAAAAAGACGGCAACGTTATCAACGTTACCCGTCCCAACGATGATAAGATGAACAGATCTCTTCATGGCTTGACCAGAACACTTATCAACAATATGGTTGTTGGTGCTAACGAGACCTTTAAAAAGGAACTCGAAGTTAACGGTGTTGGTTACCGCTGCGAAGCAAAGGGTCAGGTACTTACCCTCAAGATCGGTTATTCACACGACGTTGTTATGACCGCTCCCGAAGGCATCACAGTTGAAGTTCCTAACCCCAATAAGATCATTATTTCAGGTCCCGACAAACAGATGGTCGGACAGTTTGCCGCTAATGTTCGTGAAAAGAGACCCCCCGAACCCTATAAGGGCAAAGGTATCAAGTATGTTGACGAACACATTCGCCGCAAGGAAGGCAAGGCCGGTAAGGGCGGTAAATAAGTCTTATTAAGGAGTGAAAAAACATGGTTAACAGACCGGACAGCAATAAGGCAAGACAGACTCGCCATAAGAGAGTCCGTGCCAAGATTTCAGGCACAGCTGAATGTCCTCGCCTTAATGTATTCCGCTCCCTCCAGAATATCTACGCTCAGTTAATAGACGACGTTAAGGGTGTTACCCTTGTGTCCGCTTCAACTGTTGAGAAGGATTTCGAGGAATACGGCGGAAATAAATCTGCAGCTCACAAAGTGGGCGAATTATTGGCAAAACGTGCCGCTGAAAAAGGCATCGAAAACTGCGTTTTCGACCGTGGCGGCTATATCTATCACGGCCGTGTTAAAGAGCTGGCCGAAGGCGCCCGTGAGGGTGGCCTCAAGTTCTAAGAAGGGGAGGAATACTTTTGGCTAAGATTGATGCATCGGCATATGAGCTCACAGAGCGCGTAGTAGCCATAAACCGTGTTTCCAAAACCGTAAAGGGCGGTCGTATCTTTAAGTTTGCGGCTCTCGTTGTAGTCGGCGACGGCAACGGCATTATCGGTTTCGGACTTGGCAAATCAGGCGAAGTTCCCGACGCTATCCGCAAGGGTATCGAAGATGCAAAGAAGAATCTCATGAAGGTTGCTCTTAAGGGCACAACAATTCCTCACGAGATTATCGGCAAATTCGGTGCAGGCGTTGTTCTTCTTAAGCCCGCAGCACCCGGTACCGGCGTTATCGCAGGCGGTCCCGTTCGTGCAGTTGTTGAAACAGTTGGTATCAAGGATATTCGTACGAAGGCTCTTCGTTCAAACAATCCCTGCAACGTTGTAAGAGCAACTATTGACGGACTTTCAAAGCTTCGCAATGTAGAAGAAGTTGCTGCTATCCGCGGCAAGTCAGCAAAAGAAATTTTAGGTTAAGGAGGGCGGATTAAAATGGCAGATATTCAGGTAAAGCTCGTTAAGAGCCTTATTGGAAGCACCAAGCCTCAGATTGCAACCGCCCATGCACTTGGTCTTCATAAAATCGGCGACGTTTCAGTTCAGCCGGATAACGCTGCTACTCAGGGCAAGGTAAGAAAGATTTCTCACCTTATTGAGACCAGCGAGCAAGGAGGTGCAAACTAATGAAGTTGCACGATCTCTCACCCGCAGCAGGCTCAGCTAAAGAGCGTAAGCGTATCGGCCGTGGCCCCGCATCAGGTCAGGGTAAAACAGCCGGTAAGGGTCATAAAGGTCAGAAGGCACGTGCAGGCAGAGGTATGCGTGCCGGCTTTGAAGGCGGTCAGATGCCCCTTCAGAGAAGAATCCCCAAGAGAGGATTCAACAACATCTTTGCAACAGAGATGGCAATAGCAAATGTTGCTGCACTTGATAAGTATTTCGAAGACGGTGCAACCGTTACAATCGATGCTCTTATTGAGAAAGGCATTATCAAAAAGACTTTGGACGGCGTTAAGATTTTGGGTAATGGCGAAATTTCGAAGAAGCTCACCGTTCAGGCAAATGCTTTTTCAGATAGCGCAAAATCAAAGATCGAAGCTGCCGGAGGAAAGGCAGAGGTGATCTAAAGTGCTTCAGACAATCGTTAATGCATGGAAAATCGCCGACTTAAGAAAGAAACTGCTTTTCACAGCACTCATCGTTCTTATCTACCGTGTTGGTTCGGCTATCCCCGTTCCCTTCACAAACATCGGTGAGGCCGGCATCATCGCTGACCCCAATGCAGGCACATTTATGAACTACCTGAGCATGATGACAGGTGATGCATTCAACTATGGTACCATTTTTGCAATGTCAATCACCCCCTACATCAACAGCTCAATTATTATGCAGCTGCTCGCAGTTGCAATTCCCGCCCTTGAAAGACTCCAGAAAGAAGGCGAGGAAGGCCGCAAGAAGATTGCTTCCATCACTCGTTTCGTAACTATTGCTCTCGGTGTTCTCCAGAGTACAGCTTACTACTTCTATCTTCGTTCACAGGGCTACCTTGTTGAAAGTGCTACGGGCAAAGGCTTCGCAGCAGTTTTCTCAGCATTCGTTATCATTCTTACCTTCACCGCAGGTACCGCACTTATTATGTGGCTCGGTGAAAGAATTAACGAAAAAGGTATCGGCAACGGTATTTCAATTATCCTTTTCGCCGGTATCGTTTCAAGAATTCCCACTCTTTTCTTCACTCTTTTCCACCCCGATTACGGTTACTTCTTCAAGGGCGGTCCGTACTACGCACTTTCTCCCCTTGTAACAATCATTCTTATTCTTATGATTGCTTTCATCGTATGGATGGATAACTCAGAGAGAAGAATTCCCGTTCAGTATGCAAAGAGAGTTGTTGGCCGTAAGATGTACGGCGGTCAGAGCACACATATGCCCGTTAAGGTTAATATGTCAGGTGTTATGCCCGTTATCTTCGCTTCCTCAATCCTTTCACTTCCCCCTACAATCAAGATGTTTATAGGTGATGTTGAAAGCAAGTTCTGGAACGGCTTCTTCGGAATCTTCGAAGCAACAAGCTGGGTATACTCAATAATCTATTTTGTATTCATCATTGCTTTTGCATACTTCTATTCAAGCATTCAGTACAATCCCATCGAAATGTCAAAGAATATCCGTGACAACGGCGGTTCAATCCCCGGCATTCGTCCCGGCGAACCCACCTCAAGATATATCGGCAAGATTATCAACAGAATCACCCTTCTCGGTGCTCTTCTTCTGAGCGTAGTTGCTCTCTTCCCGATTCTCTTCTCACAGATAACAACCTTCTTCCTCAATATGTGGCAGGAAGGCGCATCAATGAACATCTCAATGGGCGGCACATCAATCATCATTCTTGTAGGTGTTGCACTTGAAACAGTTAAGCAGCTCGAAAGCCAGATGATGATGCGTCACTACAAGGGCTTCCTTGATTAAGCCCTGACTAATGGAGGATCAGCATGATAGTGCTCAAAACAACCAGAGAGCTCAGCCTTATGAAAGAGGCATGCGTTATTTCTGCAGGAGCATTAAAAGCAGCGGGTGCGGCAGTTGAGCCCGGCGTTTCAACAGCGGAAATCAACAAAGTTGCCCACGATTATATAGTTAAGCACGGAGCGAAACCTTCGTTTCTCGGCTATAACGGATTTCCCGCTGCTGCATGCATTTCCATAAACGATGAGGTCATTCACGGCATTCCTAACAAGAAGCGTATCATCAGAGCAGGCGATATTGTCAGCATTGATGTTGGCGCAACCCTTAACGGCTATGTCGGCGACAATGCCGCCACTTTTGCGGCGGGTGATATTTCACCCGAAGCTCAGCGGCTGTGCGACGTTACCCGAGAGAGCCTTTACGAAGGCATCAGGGCAGCGGTTGCAGGCGGCAGATTGGGCGACATCGGCTCAACAATCCAAAGGTATTGTGAGGAACGAGGCTTTTCGGTGGTTCGTGAATTCACGGGTCACGGTGTAGGAAAGCAGCTCCATGAAGACCCCAGCGTACCGAATTTCGGCACACCCGGAAGAGGTGTGCGTCTGCTCCCCGGAATGACGCTCGCAATAGAGCCTATGATAAATGCAGGCGGAGCAGGCATCAGGCAGTTGCCTGACGGCTGGACTATCAAAACAAGAGACGGTTCTTTATCTGCTCATTTTGAGCATACGATAGCCATAACTTCAAACGGTCCCGTAATTATGACTCAGATTTAAGGTGATAATTATGCTGGAAAGAGGAATGGTTGTTCGCTCGCTCGCAGGCAGAGATAAAGGCAGCCTGCTTGCAGTAATGCAAACAGAAAAAAGCTGTGTGTTTGTCTGTGACGGCAAAGAGCGTCCCACGGATAGACCCAAAAGCAAGAATTTTCGCCACGTTGAAAGCATCGGAGTTTCGCTGTGCGAAGCAGAGCTTGCAACAAACAGAGCTTTGAAAAAAGCACTCGGGCGATTAAATGCAGAAATTAACGGCAACACTTAGGAGGTTATTATGTCTAAGCAGGACATGATCGAGATTGAAGGTACGGTAGTAGAGTCTTTACCCAATGCAACCTTCCAGGTTGAATTGGAAAACGGACACAGAATATTGGCTCACATTTCCGGCAAGCTCAGAATGAATTACATCAAGATTCTTCCCGGAGATAAAGTTACGGTCGAAATGTCGCCATACGACCTGACCAAGGGCCGCATAACATGGCGTTCTAAGTAAATTCAAGGAGGTATTCTAATATGAAAGTCAGACCTTCTGTCAAGAAAATTTGCGAAAAATGCAAAGTAATTAAGCGCAAGGGAAAAGTAATGGTAATCTGTGAAAATCCCAAGCACAAGCAGCGTCAGGGTTAATCCCTGCTCAAACCAATTATTTGGAGGTGCAACTGACAAATGGCGCGTATTTCAGGTGTTGACCTGCCCAGAGAGAAGAGAATTGAAATTGCTCTTACTTACATCTACGGTATAGGTCGTAAAACTGCAAGCGACATTATCGCAGCAACCGGCATAGATCCCGATATGAGAGTTAAGGATATGACTGAAGACGAAGTTTCAAAGCTTCGTGAGTATATCGACCACAACCTCAAGGTAGAAGGTGATCTTCGCCGTGAAACTGCATTCGATATCAAGAGACTTATCGAAATCGGATGCTACCGTGGCGTTCGTCATCGTAAAGGTCTTCCCGTAAGAGGACAGAGATCAAAGACAAACGCACGTACACGCAAGGGTCCCAAGAAGACCATTGCAAACAAGAAGAAGTAAGTTCAGGAGGGATATTATGGCTAAAGCAGCTAAAAAGACAACAGGCACCCGCAGACGCCGCGAGCGTAAGAATATCGAACGCGGTGCAGCCCATATCCAATCCACCTTTAACAACACGATCGTTACAATCACTGACACTCAGGGTAATGCCGTATCATGGGCAAGTGCCGGTGAAATGGGCTTCCGTGGCTCCAAGAAATCAACACCCTTCGCAGCTCAGACCGCAGCTGAAACAGCAGCTAAGGCAGCTATCGAGCACGGTATGAAGACTGTTGAAGTTTATGTTAAGGGCCCCGGTCAGGGTCGTGAAGCGGCTATCAGAGCTCTGCAGACTGCAGGCTTGGAGGTTAATATGATTAAGGATGTTACCCCCATTCCCCACAACGGATGCCGCCCGCCCAAGAGAAGACGCGTGTAACCATTATTTTTGGAGGTGTAACACAATATGGCAAGATATACCGGTGCGGTATGTAAACTGTGCCGCCGTGAAGGCAAGAAGCTCTATCTTAAGGGTGAGCGTTGCTACACAGGCAAGTGTGCTGTAGAGCGTAGAGCATATGCTCCCGGCCAGCACGGTCAGAGCCGCAAGAAGGCAACTGAATACGGTCTTCAGCTTCGTGCAAAGCAGCAGGCTAAGCGTTACTACGGTATTCAGGAAGGCCAGTTCTATAAGTATTTCCTTATGGCTGAGCGTAAGCAGGGCGTAACAGGTGAAAACCTTCTTCGCATCTGTGAAAGCCGCCTTGACAATGTTGTTTATCTTCTCGGCTGGGCAAACTCCAGAGCAGAAGCAAGACAGCTTGTTACCCACGGTCATTATAAAGTAAACGGCAAGAAGGTCAACGTTCCTTCATATCTTATCAAGGCTGGCGACGAAATCGCTATCAAGGATAAGAGCAAGGACAGCGACAAGATCAAGGCAGTTCTCGAAACAAACGGTTCTCGCCCTGTTCCCCAGTGGCTTGACCTCAATAAAGAAGCTCTCACAGCAAAGATTCTTGCTCTGCCCACTCGTGAGCAGATTATGGTTCCCGTTGAAGAGCATCTTATCGTTGAGCTTTATTCAAAATAATCCGGACGGAATTATGTATGTTTCGGCAGTGCTTATTTTGCCGATTTATGCAACTGTTCAGAATTTTTAAGAAAGTGGCTGTGGCTGATTGCCCGAAAGGGCAATCGCCAAACACGAATGCTGATAAATTAACAGCGTTTTTGAATGCATTATGCAGGGTTAATCATCCTGCCTGTTTAAAGGAGGGTTTTTAAATGATTGGTATCGAAAAGCCCAGAATAGATACTGCCGAAATTTCCCCCGATGGCAAATACGGTAAATTTGTTGTTGAACCCCTTGAGAGAGGCTACGGAACAACTTTGGGCAACAGCCTGAGAAGAGTTCTTCTTTCCTCACTCCCCGGTTATGCAATTACTTCCGTTAAGATTGACGGAGTTCTTCATGAGTTCAGCACCATTCCCGGTGTTAAGGAAGATGTTACCGAGATAGTTCTTAACCTTAAGAACGTTATTCTTAAAATTCACGGTGACGGCCCCAAAACACTCTATATTGATGCCAACGGTGACGATGAGATAACAGCCGGCAGCATAAAGACCGATTCAGAGGTTGAAATTCTCAACCCCGAGCTTCATATAGCTACTCTCAACTCTGATGCACACGTAAGCATGGAGCTTACCTGCGATAAGGGCAGAGGATATGTTTCAGCAGACAGAAACAAGCAGCTTATGCAGCCCATCATCGGTGTTATTGCGATTGACTCTATCTACACACCCGTGTTAAAGGTTAATTACACAGTCGAGAACACACGTGTTGGTCAGATTACAGACTATGATAAGCTGACCCTTGAAGTGTGGACAAACGGAACCATCAATGCTATGGAAGCCGTTTCTCTTGGAGCCAAGATCCTCAACGAGCATCTCAATCTGTTCGGTGACCTCTCAGGTGAGGCATACGACACAGAGGTTATGGTTGTTAAGAGCGACAGCGGAAAAGAGAAGGTCCTTGAGATGACCATTGAGGAACTTGACCTGTCTGTTCGTTCCTTTAATTGCTTGAAGAGAGCACAGATTAACACGGTTGAAGATTTGATCAACAGAACCGAGGAAGATATGATGAAAGTTCGTAACCTCGGCAGAAAGTCCCTTGACGAAGTTGTTGCAAAGCTCAATTCACTTGGCTTTGACCTTCGCAGGGATGAGGAATGATCCATTTAAAACGGTAAAGGAGTGTGAACTTAATGCCCGGTACCAGAAAGCTTGGCCGTACAAGCGACCATCGCAAGTCGATGCTCAGAGGCCTTGTTACCTATCTTTTGGAGAACGGCAGAATTGAGACCACCGTTACAAGGGCTCAGGAAGTTCGTGCAATGGCTGAGAAAATGATCACTATTGCTAAGGACGACTCTCTCCACTCAAAGCGTAAGGTTTTTGCATACGTTACTAAAGAAGACGTTGTAAAGAAGCTCTTTGATGAGATTGCCCCCAAATATAAGGATGTAAACGGCGGTTACTGCCGCATAATCAAGACCGGTCCCCGCAGAGGCGATGCAGCTGAAATGTGCATCATCGAGCTGGTTTGATTATCAGATAACCAATAAAAATGAAGCTCCCTGTCATACGGCAGGGAGCTTTTTGTTTACTTTGCAAAAAGAACAGAGCAAATTGCATAAAAGTTATTGCACTTTAATAAACATTATGTTATAATTAAACAAATATAACTTGGGAGGTGCTTTTTTGGAAGAAGTTAAAAGAACCGTTACCGAAGAACAAAGTGAAGGCATAGTTATTGACTATGAAAAAGGTGTTAAAAATCCCCTTCTCAAAAACCGACGCTATGTTGGCAGACGCGAAAGAATAGGCTATCTGCTCAACGATGTTTCGGGAAGCTTTAATATTGATAAGTATAAAGACCGCTTTATTTATGATATTGTTAAGCTGGATTTTGACTTTCTTGCAGTTTTCGGATTGTTTTCAGGCGTATGGGATGTTCTGAATGATACTTTTATAGGTGTGCTTGTTGACCGCACCCGAACCCGCTGGGGCAAATTCAAGCCATATATTCTGCTTGGTAAAATCCCCCTTACGCTGATTGGCTTGTGGTATTGGTTTATGCCCCTTGTTTTTGCAAACACATCTGCCGAGTTTGCACCGAAGCTTATTTTTTATGCAATTTTCTCGGTAATCTGCGAAACAGCGGGAACATTTACTGCCATTGCAGGCACGGGCTTCATGTCAACAATAACACCCGACCCGCTTGAAAGAACGGGTCTGATAACAATGGCAAAGCTGGTTTCGGGCCTTGTTGGTGAAAAGATTCCCGAGCTTGTTTTCGGCGTTTTGCTTGACCTTGTAAACAATCAGGTTGTAACCTGGAACAGAACAAGTCTTTTCATCGGCTTCGGTATTGTAACCGCCCTTGCAAGCTGTGCAATGTCATTCTACTTTATCTGCGTAACCAAAGAGAGAGTAAACCAGTCAATAGAAAAGCCCAGCATTATTCAGGGTCTGAAAGCTATACTCAATAACAGACCTATATTGCTTTATACGCTTTCCGAATTCCTTGCAGGCTTTGCTGTTGGAAAGAGCAGAATAAATTATTATATCGATGTTCTCGGCTCGGCTACATATCAGACTCTTGTAGGCATTCCCGCATCACCCGTTTCAACAATCAGCTATGCGTTTATTGCACCTCTTCGCAAGAAGATTTCAACAAAAGCAATCTGGATTCTTGAAGATGTATGGACCGACGCCTGCTGGCTTATGGTATTCGGAATAGGTTCAATCGGCGGAATGAAAAAGGGTCTTTACAAGAACAAATGGGTAATGCTTCCGCTTATGGCAATAGAAGAAGTGCTTGAAATGTGCGTTTACGGTTTAAGAAATGTTATCCCCGATGAAATTCTTAACGAAGCTATGGACTATTGCGAATGGAAAAACGGTTACCGTGCCGAGGCAATGACGGGCGTTGCAAGAGACCTTGTTAAGAAATTGCAGGGCATCGTAATGGGTTCAATTCAGAACTTTATAATGAAGAGAATCGGTTATGTTCAGGGCCTGGCAATCGGCACTCAGGCGGATTCAACAAAGTGGTGGATTTTTGCAATGGGAACAGGCATTCCCGTTATAACGGGCGCACTCGGCGTTATACCCAAATTCTTCCACAACCTTAACGGCGAAACACGCAACAGAATGTATCAGGAACTGTTTGCACGAAGAGAAGCAATGCAAAAAGCGGTTTCTCTTGCAAAGGATGCTGACGAAGTTGCAAAAATAGCAAAGGCACAGATGAATGCCGAATATGTTCAGGAGTAAAATTCAGGCTGCCTCACGAAGCGAAGAACAAAAGAAACAGAATAAAATAAAATTGGCTTGCAGAGGATTCTTTACCTTTGCAAGCCTTTAATTATTTTGTTTACTTTAATCGCTCAATAAGATTACGAAGCTGTGAGAAGGAAATTTCGCAGCAGAGCGTGCCCGAATAGCTGTGGTCAACAACTGTTTTATTCAGATAGAGAGTTATTCCTCTTGAAGAATAACAGAAATTGAAGGGGTCGAAGCTGTCGGCAACGGCTTGCTTTTGTTTATCGTTAAGCTTTGTGCCGTTTGAATAATACTTACTGTCAGCTTTTTCCGTTATAAGAGCAACAAGAGCCTCTTTAAGCTCGGCTTCATCAACCTTTGCAAGCTCTGTGAGTGAAAGCACCGTTCCGTTTTCAAGCCTGAAAAGCTTTGCGTAAACCGTGGGCGTTGTTTCACCGCCGAGCATTGTGAAATGGTCTGTGAATTCAACGGAAAGGTATTTATCCGAAGAATAAACCGTTTCAAAGGTTATTGTTCTCTGCCAGGGAGTTTTTGTATCGTGCTCTATCATATATTCCCTTGCGTGTTCGGCATTCGCCTCGGCAGAGCGAACAGCCTCTTCGCGGATATTCAGAATATAACGGTTGATATGCTCGGCAACATCCTCTGGAATATTATCGGTTATTTTCGGCAGAGTAATGTCAAGCACATAAGAAACCTTGCCGTCTTCAGCCTTGATTTTTTCTACCGAACGGTCTTCTTTAACAACGGGGCGGATGATTTCGGTTTTTCCCGTTTCACCGTTATTTTCAACATCATTTTTTGAGCAGGCGGCAAAGCCCGTGCAGAGAAGAATAGCCGCCAGCAAAATGCTAATAATTTTTTTCATCGTCTGCCCCCTTATACATTATCAAGTGCATAGCAATGGAAATCAACGGGGAACCAGGACTGTGCAAATGCGGGCAGCTCGCTGCGGCGGGCACAGTAGTGGGCGGCAATGAGCCTTATTGCTTCTCTGTGCTCAAGCTCAATATCGTGTGCTTTTTCGGTATATTCAGCCGAAACTCTACTGCCGCAAACTGAAAGCTCGATTTTTTCATCTCCCTTATCGCCGTGGATAAGCATAACGATGCTGCCTTCGGTGAGTGGCATTCTTTCTGCCTTAACGGCAAGAAAAGCTTCGGTGAAATTTTTATAGTTCATTATGCTTATCATTTCGGAATGATAGGTGCCGCAGCCGCCGAAAATCTTTGACATAAATTCGCACATTTCAACATCATAAACGGGAACAGAAATTGAAAGGCTGTCTTTTTCGGTAATCTGCATTGCAAGCATAATCAGCTCATAAACATCTTTTGTGTCAACTGCGTGAAGCTCCTGAATTCCGCCGAATTTCTGGGCAACAAAATAGCCCTTGAAATCCTCGCCGTCAAAAACGGCATAGGGAACCGAACGCCACGAGCAGAGAATGTCATACTGACGCTCTTTTTCTCTCACAAATGTGAAGGGAAGCTTTTCATAAAGAGCATTTATTTTTTCAAGAATTGCGGCATCCTCACGGTTTACCTTTACTGCGGTATATTTCGGGGCAGCATCCTTGCCGATGAGGTGAGAAAGATTTCTTTTATCAATATTGAAATTATATGTAACGCCTGCGGGCTCATAGCCGAAATAGCCGTATCTCTGGCGGTCGCCGCCAAGCACGGAATAATCGGCATTTTTATTTTTTATATCCTCTATCGCACGGTTGAGGCAGTCAATCATATAGCCCTTGCCTCTGCAGTCACGGGTAACGGCAACATTGCCTATGCCCGCAGCCTTAAGATTTCTGCCCGCAGCAATGCAGTCATCATAATAAAGACCCACAGCCGCCTTTATGCAGCCATCCTCGGAAACAATAAAATTGTTTGAGCAGGGGTCATATTCTTCTCTGTAAAGCTTGGGAAGAAGCTCTTCAAAATTTCTTTTGGTTTCGGGGTCATCCTCGAAAAAGAAAACATCGTCAAGCATTTCAAGAAGCTGCTTTCTTTCTGCGGGATTTGCCGTGCCTTTAAAAATATTCATATAATTCACCTTATCTGAGATTTATAAAGTCTTTATAATTAAGAATTTTGTAATCCTTGCCTGCCTTGGGATTAACCTTTGCCCGCTGCCGCTTTGAACGGAACATTAAAATAAGAATAACAATAATAATAACAGCGATTATTCTGAACGGCCACGAGGTGAAAACCGATTTTGCAACCGAACCTATGAAGGCGAAAAAGCTGCGTCTGACCTCGGTTGTTGCAACAAGGTCAATTTCACGAAGCACCTGACCCGCATAGAGCACCTTTGCCTTGCCTATAACATCGCCCTTTCTGACGGGAGCCTTGACAGACTCGGGAACAGTTCCTTCAACGGGCTGAATGAGGAGGCTGTCGGCATCAATGCCGGTGGGCACAAGACCGAAAATCTTTTCGGCGGGGGCAAGCGTTACATAATCCGAGGATTTTCCGTATTTAACATTGACCTCGGCAACGATTTTTTCGGGGTCTGCAATGGCAACAAGGCGTATGTTTCTGAATGCCCACTCAAACATAGTTTTTGCATCAACAAAAGCTCCGTTTTCCTGCGGATAGTCTTTATCGATATTAACCATCTTTGAACGCAGGCAGACCGCAACATAGTTATAGCCGTCTTTTGAAGCAACGGCGGCAACGCAGTTACCTGCATTTTGGGTTGTTCCGGTTTTGCCGCCTTTTACATATTCGCAGTAATAATCGGCATATGCACGGTTGAGAAGATTGTTTGTGTTATATAAATTTCTTTCTTTCTGAAGATTTGTTTCGGGAAGAGTATATTTTGTTCTGCCCACTATTTCGGCAAATGCGGGGAATTCCATTGCATAAAGCAGAAAGGTTGCAACATCTCTTGCGGTAACATACTGGTCCTCGTGGTCAAGACCGTGGGGGTTAACAAAATGGCTGTTTACGCAGCCCAGACGCTCTGCGGTTTCATTCATCATTGCAACAAATTTTTCTCTGTCGCCGTTCGTAACGTGATTTGCAAGAACGGTTGCCGCCTCGTTGGCACTTGCGAGCATAAGGCAGCAGAGAAGATTATAGATTGAAAGCTGCTCGCCTGCCTTAAGACCGCCGAGCGAGCTGCCCGTGCCGTCAAGCTCACGGATGCATTGCTCGGTAACGGTTACCGTTGCATTCAGGTCAGGGCAGTTTTCGAGCACAACGATTGCCGTTACGATTTTTGTAAGGCTTGCGGGTGCGGTCTGCATTCCCGCATTCTTATCAAAGATAACCTCATTGTTATCCGAGCTCATAAGAAAAAGGCATTCGGAATAGGTTTCTTCGCTGAGATAATCGTTATATGCGGCATTTGAGGGCACGCAGAAAATGCACGAGGCAAGAATTGCCGCGATGAATAATATAGATAAAAGCTTTTTCATTATTTCACACCTTAATCGAAAGTATAAGAAAGTATATCATACAAATGTTAAAAAATAAATAGCGTACTTGATTTTTTTTGCAATTTGGGGTATATTAGAAGAGTTAAATAATGGGAAAGGATGTGCCGTTTTATGGTTTATGTTACCGGTGATATGCACGGGGATATAGCCCGCTTCGACTCCCCCACTTTAAAGCGGCTCAAAAAGGGCGATACGCTGATTGTTTGCGGCGATTTCGGTTTTGTCTGGGATAACAGCAAGTATGAGCAGAAAATACTCAAAAAGCTTGGCAATAAAAAATATAATATATGTTTTGTAGACGGCACCCACGAGAATTTTGAGCTTCTCAATTCTTACCCCGTTTCAATGTGGAACGGCGGCAAGGTGCATCATATATGCGGAAATCTTTATCATCTTATGAGAGGTCAGGTTTTCAGAATTGACAATATGACCTTCTTCACAATGGGCGGCGGCGAAAGCCCCGATATTGATATTCGCTTTGAGGAAAATGCGTGGTCAAAATATGAATTCCCCAGCCGTGAAGAGCTGCTGGAGGGTGCGGAAAATCTTGAAAAGCTAAACTGCCGTGTTGACTATGTTATAACTCACGAGCCTCCCGTTAAAATCAAGGGCTTTCTTATGCTTAAGGATAACGAAACCGCAAGCGTTACGGGTCTTAACACTTATCTTGAGGAGCTTTCCGAGGTCTGCGTTTTCAGACGCTGGTTCTTCGGTTCAATGCATCTTGATAAATTTATTTCAAATTCGCACGTTGCGGTTTTCCATAATATAATCAATGCAATTACCGGCGAGGTAAGCAGATAAATCAATACAAAATCAATTTGCGGAAGTAATCTGAAGTGCAGAGATTATTTCCGCTTTGAATCTTAAATAGGGAGAGAATAAAAATGCTTTTGACTCTGATTAAACAGACGAAGGGCTACAGAATACCGTCGCTGCTTTCGCCTCTGCTTATTCTTGTTGAGGTTATAATCGAAGTGCAGATTCCGTTTATGATGGCGGATATGGTTAACGAGGTAATCCTTAACGGTGCAAATGCAGATATGAGCTATGTTGTTACGCAGGGACTTAAAATGATCGGAATGGCTCTGATTTCGCTTGTAAGCGGTGCGGGTGCGGCACGCTTTGCGGCAAAGGCGGGTATGGGCTTCGGCTCAAACCTGAGAAGTGCAATATTCGCAAAAATTCAGGATTTTTCCTTCGGTAACATAGACCGCTTCAGCACACCCTCGCTTATCACCCGAATGACGAGCGACATCAACACAATCCAGATGGCATACACAATGATTGTGAGAATAGTTATCAGGTCACCCCTTATGTTTGCAATGGCTTTTTCGAAGGCAATAACAATCAACAAGGAGCTTTCAACGGTGTTTATGATTGCTGCACCCTTCCTTGTTGTTATGTTGGGAGTAATGGCATTTTTTGCCTTGCCCAGATTCAAGAAGCTTATGAAAAAGGTTGACGGTCTTAACTCCTCGGTTCAGGAAACACTCATAAGCATCCGTGTTATCAAGGCTTTTGTAAGAGCAACGCACGAAAAAGAAAAGTTTCAGCTTTCAAACGACGAGCTTCGCGACGCATCAATAGCAGCTGAAAAAATACTTATTTTTTCAAACCCCATTATGCAGATTACCGTTTATTCCTGCACAATAGCAATTCTCTGGTTTGGCGGTAAGCTTGTTATAGGCGGAGGTATGCTTGCAGGCGACCTTTCCGCATTTATGACCTATATCAATCAGATTCTTATGTCACTGATGATGGTTTCAATGATATTCGTTATGGCAATTATGTCCCGTGCTTCTCTCACGAGAGTTGCCGAGGTTATTGCAGAAAAGCCCGATATAAGCGATAAGGGTGCAGACCCTGAGCTTGCTGTTGCAAACGGCGATATTGATATGGAAAACGTTTGCTTCAAATATAAGAAAAACGGCAAAAAGAATGTTATTGACAATATTAATCTTCACATAAAATCGGGCGAAACCATAGGAATAATCGGCGGCACGGGCTCTGCAAAAACAACCCTTGTGCAGATGATTCCCCGCCTCTATGATGTAACCGAGGGCGTTGTTAAGGTTGGCGGCAGACCCGTTGCGGATTACACTCTCAAAAATCTGCGTGATGCGGTTGCAATGGTGCTTCAGGTCAATCTTCTTTTCTCGGGCACGATTGAAGAAAATCTTCGCTGGGGTAACGAAAATGCAACAATGGAGGAAATTCAGAATGCCTGCAAAATTGCCCAGGCACACGAATTCATAGAATCCTTCCCCGACGGCTATCAGACCGACCTGAGCCAGGGCGGCGTTAACCTTTCGGGCGGTCAGAAGCAAAGACTCTGCATTGCAAGAGCTTTGCTCAAATCCCCCAAGGTGCTTATTCTTGACGACAGCACAAGTGCCGTTGACACTGCAACGGATGCAAAAATCCGTGAGGGCTTCAAGGCGAACCACGGCGATGTAACAACCCTTATTGTTGCACAGAGAATCAGCTCCGTTGAGCACGCAGACAGAATAATAGTGCTTGACGACGGCAAGATTAATGCAATCGGCTCCCACGAAGAGCTTCTCGGTACAAATGAAATTTATACCGAAGTTTATAAATCACAGCAGGAAGGGAGTGTTGAATAATGGCACCGCAGATGAAAAAACCCGGACCTGCAAAAAATAATTTTCAGAAGCCCGCAAACACCAGAAAAACCTTCACAAGGCTTCTCGGCTATCTCGGCAAATCAAAATTTCTGCTCATTCTTGTTTTTGTTTTTGTTTTGTTCAGCTCGCTTGCATCAATTATAGGCACTTCGTTTGTCAAAACAATAACCGACGACATTCTTCTGCCGCTTGTGGGCTCTCCTTTAACAAAAGAAACGCTCGCTCCCCTTGTTGAAATTCTCACAACAATCGGCATTGTTTACCTTTTCGGCGTTGTTTCGTCATACAGCTATTCAAGAATAATGCTTCAGGTTTCGCAGAAAACGCTGAATATAATCAGAAAAGACCTGTTTAACAGAATGCAGGATTTGCCGATAAAATTCTTTGATACCCACACTCACGGTGAGCTTATGAGCCGCTACACGAGCGATGTTGATACCCTGCGTGAATGCATAAGCCAGAGCTTTGTTCAGCTTTGCTCTTCACTTGTTTCCGTTATCGGCACGCTTGTTATGATGATTTATTACAGCCCCGTGCTTGCGGCAATCGTTTTGCTGATGCTGTTCCTTTCGTTCTTCATTATAAAATTCCTTGGCGGAAAAAGTGCAAAATATTTCCGTGCACAGCAGAAATGCGTGGGCGAGGTAAACGGCTATATCGAGGAATTCATTGAGGGTCAGAAGGTTGTTAAGGTTTTCTGCCACGAGGATAAGGCGAAATCGCAGTTTGATGTTATCAATCAGAATCTCCGCAAGGCGGCAACAAATGCCCACACCTATGCAAGCATTCTGATGCCGATAATGGGCAATATTTCTTATCTCACCTATGCCGTTGCAACAACGGTAGGCTCGCTTCTCATAATTCTTCTGCCGCAGGAATCGTTTTTTGCAATAACCGTTGGCGGTCTTTCGGCGTTCCTGCTTTATACAAGGCAGTTTTTTCAGCCGATAACCCAGATTTCGCAGCAGTTCAACTCAATTCTTATGGCACTTGCGGGTGCGGAGCGAATTTTTGAAATAATTGATACTCCCGCTGAAGAGGATAACGGCTATGTTACCCTTGTTAATGCAAAGAAAAATTCCGACGGCAGCATTTGCGAATGCGAAGAAAGAACGGGTATGTGGGCTTGGAAGCATCCTCACGGCGACGGCACAACAACCTATACCGAGTGGAAGGGCGATGTGCGTTTCCACAACGTAACCTTCAGCTATGACGGCAAAAAAACCGTTCTCAAAAATGTTTCGCTCTATGCGATGCCGGGCCAGAAAATCGCTTTTGTCGGCTCAACGGGTGCGGGCAAAACAACAATAACAAACCTTATCAACCGTTTTTATGATGTTGATGAGGGCAAGATAACCTATGACGGCATAAATATCAAAAAAATCAAAAAAGCCGAGCTTCGCCGTTCAATGGCAATGGTGCTTCAGGATACCCACCTTTTCACGGGCACCGTCAGAGATAATATTGCCTACGGCAAGCTTGATGCAACGGATGAAGAAATTGTTGCTGCGGCAAAGCTTGCAAATGCTCATTCCTTCATCACCCGCCTGCCCGAGGGATATGATACTATGATTACGGGCGACGGTGCAAATCTTTCGCAGGGTCAGCGTCAGCTTCTTGCGATTGCAAGAGCAGCGGTTGCAAATCCGCCCGTGCTTATTCTTGATGAGGCAACAAGTTCTATTGACACAAGAACGGAGCGTCTTATTGAAACGGGTATGGATAAGCTTATGGAGGGCAGAACGGTGTTTGTTATTGCTCACCGCCTTTCAACTGTTCGCAACTCAAACGCAATTATGGTGCTTGAACACGGCGAGATTATTGAGCGAGGCGACCACGATGACCTCATTGCCCAGAAGGGTAAATACTATCAGCTTTATACAGGGCAGTTTGAGCTTGAATAAGGAGGATTTATGAAAAAAATATCTGCATTATTACTTGCCATTATTATGATTTTCTCGTTTGCGGCGTGCAAAGACGAAGCAAATGATGATTTTGCAATCAATGACCCCACGGTGGAAACGGTTCCCGACAGAGAAGACAAATTAAAAATTGCTGTTGGCAACGACCCTATGGGAATAGGCTTTGCAAAGCTTTCGGTTGACCGTGCTTATGCATATGATGTTGAATTCTGCAAATCCGCAGAAGAGGCGATTTCGCTCTTCAATTCGGGCAAAGCGGATTTGGTTTCGGTTTCGCTTGATACCGCAGCAAAGCTTTATAACGAAAACGGCGGAAAGCTTAAAATGCTTGCAATAAACACTATGGGAATGGTGTATATTCTCACAAGCGATGAATCTATGACAGACCTTTCCGACCTTTCGGGCAAAACTCTTTACTGCCCCTCGGATAATGCGGGCGTAAAAACAATTTTTCTTCACTTCCTTGAAAAATGCGGCATAAGCGGTGTTGACATTCAATATAAAACAACCGAAGAAATCAAAACAATGATGATTGACGGCACGGCAGATTTATGCGTGCTGCCCGAATACGGAATTTCCGGCATAACAAGCAAAACAGAAAAGAAATTCAACGCTCTTGCAATCAGCGGATTGTGGGAGGAGGAATTCGGATTTGAGCTTGCCCAGGGCTGCGTTGTGGCAAAAAGTGATTTTGTTGAGCAGAACAAAGAAAAAATCGAAGAATTCCTTGGTTTCTATGAGGTTTCAATCAATTTCCTTTACAGAAATGATGCCTACGGCTCGTCCTTCCTTGCGGCAGCAGGCTTTGTTTCTGACCCGCAGGTTGCTTATGAACTTGTGGTAAGATGCAATCTTCGATTTGTAAGCGGCGAGGAAATGAAGACCCTTGCACAGAAAAACCTTGCAGAGCTTAATGCGGCAGACCCTGCTCTCTTCGGAGCTCTCCCCGCAGAGGATTTTTATTATTAATTCGGAATTCGTAATGCGTAATGAAGGGTCTGCATTTTGAGTGATGAGTGCAGAGTTTCGGAAGGGCTTTGCCCTTACCTGCAAATGTGCAACATTTCATATTTATAATTCATTATGAAATAATTTTATGCGAAGCATTTCATTTAAAATCTAAAAATAAAATGAACTCCCTCACGAGGGAGCCCATAAGCCTCCCCTTCAGGGGAGGTGCTGAGCTATGCGAAGCGGAGGGGGTTATTGTTTTTGCAGATTTCTTATCTTCGGAACGTCGGGGACAATGTTCTCTAATGTATGATGCGAACATTTCATTTTTATTAAAAATTATAAATCGCTGTAAATGTAAAAATTATCTTGCATTTACGGCGATTATATAATATAATTACTTCATACGGCCCCCTTGTGTGAGGGGAAAGCAAAATTTTTATATTTGCAATTTAGGAGGAAGAAACCAATGAAAAAGATTCTTGCAGTTCTTCTTGCTTGCTCAATGCTTTTTGCATTTGCAGCCTGCGGCGGCAACAATGAAGAAACAACAACCACAGCAGCACCCGAAACAACAGTTGCTGAAGAAACAACAGCAGCAGACGAAACAACTGCACCCGCAGCCGATGAAACA
The DNA here is from genome assembly GCA_937880805.1 of uncultured Clostridia bacterium. GTDB lineage: Bacteria > Bacillota > Clostridia > Oscillospirales > Acutalibacteraceae > CAG-177. The sequence continues at coordinate 793 of CALGRR010000069.1, read as the reverse complement.
ACAGCTGCTGCAGACGAAACAACCACAGCAGCTGATGCTGAAACAACAACAGCAGTTGCTCCCACAGAAACAGCAGACATCATTGCTTATTACAACGATGCAATCAACAAGGCTTGTGCTGCAAAAGTAGGCTTCAACAAAGAGCGTTACACAGATAACGAAACTCTTAATGCGGGCTTCCTTATCAAAACATTCGGTGATCTTGTTTACTCATTTATGGGTATCGGTGCTGAAAACAAATACACAGAGAATGTAAACAAGGGTGAATGGGCAGAGGATCTTCCTCACCAGTATCTCCGCAAGAGCACACTCTCTGCAGCTGACGTAACAAAGGCAACCTGCACAGACAACAACGGTCAGTTCACAATCACCCTCAATGTTAAGGGCGGCACCAGCAAGGCTTCAAAATCAGAGTCCTGGACAAAGGCTCCCATTGATAAGTGCGGCATCTGCGTTGGCGATGCAGACAAGAGCTACTTTGACCACAAGACTGCTCCCGTTATCTATGCAGCAGTAGGTCAGGTTCTCAGCAGTGCAGTTATTGAAGAAAGCTACCCGAATGCAAAGGTTGTTGCTGTTATCGATTCCGCAACCGGTAACCTTGTAAGCCTTACTGTTGAATTCGACATCAGTGTTATTATCGATGTAGCAGGCGGCGGCAACGCAACAGGCACAACACACATTCTCTATAGAAACTTCAAGTATTAATCAAACATAAACAAAGGTCGGAATCGCCTGTGAACTGCCCCAAATTGTGCGGACAGTACAAAAAAGGCTCTATGGCAGAAATATT
>CALGRR010000068.1 GCA_937880805.1 uncultured Clostridia bacterium | reverse complement strand
AGAACCAGCCGCAAAAGAAAATACAAAACCTGCAAAGGACAAAGAAAAATCACGATAAGGAGGTGCAGACGAGGTGGCAAGAAAATTTGACCTGATTTCGGAGCTATATGAAAGAACCTGTTTAGCGGTGACAAGCAATCCGGTAAACTGGCAATCGTTTCTGAAAACAGCAGGCAGGAATTTCAGGCTTCGATTTGATGAACAGCTTCTCATTTATGCCCAAAGACCCGACGCAACAGCCGTGCTTGAAATCGAACGATGGAACGGCACTTTCGGTCGTTGGGTAAACCGAGGAGCAAAAGGTATTGCCGTATTTGAGGACGCAGACAGAAGCCGTCAAAGGCTGATTCATTACTTTGATATATCGGATACCCACGAAAGCAGATATTCCCGCCCTGTGCCGATTTGGGAGATGAGACCCGAATATGAAACAGAGGTTATTGAAACGATTGAAAATACTTTCGGTGCGGTAAACGATACAACGAGTATTGAAAATGTCGTCAAAGAGAGCATTGCCAATGCCGTCGAGGACAACATCGCAGACTATATCTCCGACTTTATGAGTTTGGGTGCAGGAAGCGATATTGAGTATTTGTCTGCCGACGAAGCAAATGCCTTGTATTTGGAGCTTGTCAGAAACAGCGTGTCATATATGGTTATGGCACGATTGGGACTGAACGCAGACAAGGTCTATTCTCCCGATGACTTTGCCGGTATTTCAAGCTTCAATTCACAGGAAGTTCTCAATGCGGTGGGTATTGCTACAAGCGACATTGCTGAAATGGCGTTGCTTCCAGTCAGCAGAACAATCAGCTCGCTCAGCAAGGAAAATCGCATAATTGATGAACAGGAGCAATCCGAATACAATAAAGACATCAAAGACGAAAGGAGTCAAAGCGATGAGCGAAATCACATACACGATGGTGGGAGATTACAATCTTCCGAACCTGAAGCTGCCGGAGCAGACGGAAGTGACTCTCGGCAGATGGTCGCAGATGAGGAGAACTTATCTGAAGGAACATCACAAAATCCTGTACTACAATCTTCTGACGAAAGGGATTCTGAACAGTCACTTGGCGGAGGTTCAGCAGAGAGCCAGCGAACTGGAGGAAACTCTCGTGAAGCAGATGGCACAGAAAGCCGGGCTGACGGAGCAGATGAAAGCGGAAGATATGATGAAGTGGGTTCGCCTGATGAACAACATCAGGAACTCGGCACAGGAAATCGTGAAGAATCAGGTAATATTCGCTTAGAGTATTACGACAGAAACCACGAGGACAAGAGCCTGCCGTTTTTCGGTGGCGATGATACTATCCGAGAGATACTCGGCACTACCCCGCATTTGTCCGCTTCAAAGGAAGAAATCAAAGACTTCTATGAGAGAAATACGGACAATGCGACCCGTACCGAATATATCAAGGGTATTTTCAACAACGATTACACCCGGCTTACCTTAAACGACGGCAGGCTTGTTGGATACAAAACATTTCAGAATGTCCTCCACTTGTGGGAGGGCGAATACGAAAACAGAACCGCTCAGAGCTTCTATGACTGGGGCGTTATCGCACAGCATTTTGAAGCAATGAGACTTTTGGGAGAATTGACCGATACAATGAAACCGCTTCCGTCTATGGACGGTCAGTTGACTCTCATTATGGGAAATCAGGCAGAGGAACAAAAAACCTCTGCCTTTACTTTTTCTCAGGAAATCATAGACGCTGTATTGACCCGTGGAAGCGGAGTTTCCGAGGGTAAAATGCGTATCTATGAGCAGTTTGAAAAGAGCCTTTCCGCAAAAGAGAACGCCGACTTCTTGAAAAACGAATACGGTTGGGGCGGCTCTTATCCGGTCATCATCGGTGCAGGCATTGACGAACAGCACGACGGAAAAGGTATCACAATTTCAAAAGGTATCGGAAGCGACAAGCCGCACATTACACTTTCTTGGTCTCAGGTGGAAAAGCGTATCGGAGACCTTATCCGTATGGACAGATACCTAAACCCAAAGGAAAAAGAAAAGTACCCTGAATGGCTTGAAAAGCAGGAAGAACGGCGAGCCGAGCTTGCAGAGCAGAGAAAAAACCGTGAGATACTCTCTACCGCACCGCCTGAGCCTGAAAACAAAGTGGACGAAACGGAAGCACAGTATGAATATCATCTCGGCGACAGCGTGTATATCGGGGCTTCTCAGTATGAGATTTTATCCTTTGACGAAAACCGTGTAATGCTCTATGACTTTGATATGCCCCTTTTCAACAAGGAGCTTTCAAGGGAAGAATTTGACCGCAAAGTGCGTGAAAATCCGATGAACGACCACTTGAAGGTCAGTGTATTACCGGCGGAAGAAAAAACCGTTACAGGCGAAAATGAAGCTCAAAATGATACCGAAACCGCACAGGATTTCAGTCCGAAAACCGGTTATGACGACGCCTTCTTTATCAATCTGGAGAACGAAAGTGTAACTTGGATGTACTATAACCCCGACAGCAATGCCGGAGGTCAGTATGTTACAAATACGCTTTCTTTTGACGAGATACAGCAAGCTGCACGGGAGTATGACTCGGCTGAGGATTTCTTTGATTACCTCGGCAGCATTGCAAATCAGGAGCTTGCCGATGTAGGTACGGAATGGTTTGTGGACGCAGACCGAGAATTTCACAGGACACCGGATTTGACCGACTGTACCACCGCCACAATGGAAGCACTCATTGAAAACGCTGAAAGAGCTGATATGGTGGCAACAAATATCGGGAATGTACCGATTGAGGATTACAGAGAAATCGTTGCTACTCAAAACGGTTTTGACAGTTATGAGGAAATGTATAACGAGGGTGTTCGTATCGGCAACGGTTACGACAAAGAGCCTGAACCGATTGTACCCGCTTGGGAGCAAAAGAAAAAGTCAAAGGTAAAGAGCTTTGACCTCCACCCGGATATTCCGATGTCGGAGCGACACAACTTTGACCTTGCCAATAATCAGGTTGAAGAAGTGAACAAAAAAGAGCGTTTTCACAGAAACTATGCAGCGATTAAGGTCTTGAAGGATTGTCAAAACGAAAACCGTTTTGCAACACCTGACGAGCAGAAAATCTTGTCGAGATATGTCGGTTGGGGCGGTATTCCCGAAGCCTTTGACGAACGAGCCGGAGCTTGGCATACAGAGTATGCAATGCTGAAAAATATCCTGACGCCGGAGGAATATGCGTCGGCAAGAGAAAGCACCCTGACTGCCTTTTATACTCCGCCCGAAGTATCAACTGCCATTTACAAGGTGTTGGAACAGATGGGATTTCAGGAGGGCAACCTGCTTGAGCCGTCCTGCGGTATCGGTAACTTCATCGGTATGCTGCCTAAGTCAATGGAAAACGCAAAGGTTTACGGCGTGGAGCTTGATACCATTTCAGCCGGTATCGCTCAGCAGCTTTATCAGAAATCTTCCATTGCGGCACAGGGCTTTGAGGAAGTAAATGTCCCCGACAGCTTCTTTGACGGCGTTATCGGCAATGTGCCTTTCGGAGATTTCAAAGTCTCCGACAAACGATACGACAAGTACAACTTTCTCATTCACGATTATTTCTTTGCGAAATCGCTTGATAAACTACGCCCCGGCGGTGTGATGGCTCTCGTGACAAGCAAAGGAACTATGGATAAGGAAAACTCCAATGTCCGAAAATATATAGCACAGAGGGCGGAGCTTCTCGGAGCAATCAGGCTCCCGAATGACACTTTCAAAGGCAATGCCGGAACAGAGGTTGTATCCGATATTCTGTTTCTGCAAAAGCGAGACAGGCTCATAGATATTGAACCGGATTGGGTTCATCTTGACACCGACGAAAACGGTATAAGGATGAACTCATATTTTGTTCAGCACCCGGAAATGATACTCGGCGAAATGAAAATGGTAAGCGGTCGTTTCGGACCGGAAGCAACCTGTGAACCGTTTGAAAATGCCGACCTTTCGGAGCTTTTGAACGAAGCAGTCTCAAACATTCACGGAGAAATCTCCGAATACGAGGTTGCCGACGAGCTGGAGGAAGAAGATAATTCTATCCCGGCAGACCCTACGGTAAGGAACTTCTCTTACACAATTTTGGACGATAAAATCTATTTCCGTGAGAACTCCCGTATGTCCCCGGTGGAGGTATCGGCAACCGCCGAGAACCGTATCAAGGGTATGATTGGGATAAGAGATTGCGTTCGCAACCTGATTGAACTGCAAACCGAGGATTACCCCGACAGCGAAATCAAACAGGCACAGGAAAAGCTGAACACTCTGTATGACAGCTTTACAAAGAAGTACGGACTGATTAACAGCCGTGCCAATACTTCCGCCTTTTCCGACGACAGCTCCTATGCTCTGCTCTCTGCTCTTGAGGTCATCAACGAAGATGGCGAACTGGAACGCAAGGCGGATATGTTCTTCAAAAGGACGATTAAACCGCACAAGCCGGTAACGGAGGTTGACACCGCAGACGAGGCTCTCGCTGTCTCTATGGGCGAAAAAGCAGCCATTGATATGGAATATATGATGGAGTTGTCCGGCAAAAGTGAGGAGGAATTATTCGCTGACTTAAAGGGTGTAATCTTCTTAAATCCCCTTTATGAGTACGGCAATTCTTATGAGCCGAAGTATCTGATGGCAGACGAATATCTGTCGGGCAATGTTCGTGAGAAGCTGGCGACAGCCAAAAGGTCTGCGGCACTGTATCCCGAAGATTACACCGTCAATGTGCAGGCACTTGAAAAGGTGCAGCCAAAGGATTTGACGGCAAGCGAGATTTCCGTAAGGCTCGGTGCGACTTGGATACCGCCCGAAATATTCCAACAGTTTATGTTTGAGTTTCTCGACACCCCACGCTATGCACAGTGGAATATCAAGGTTCACTACTCTCAGTTTACCGGCGAATGGAACATTGAGGGAAAGAGCTATGACCGTTCCAATGTTAAAGCATACAGCACCTACGGTACTTCCCGTATCAACGCATATAAGATAATCGAGGAAACTCTGAACCTGAAAGATGTCCGTATCTTTGACTATATCGAAGATGACGAGGGCAAAAAGAAAGCAGTTCTCAATAAAAAGGAAACGGCAATCGCACAGGCAAAGCAGGAACTCATAAAGCAGGGCTTTCAGGACTGGATATGGGCTGACCCTGTCCGCCGAGAAAAACTTACGAAAATGTATAACGAGAAATTCAATAGTATTCGTCCTCGTGAGTACGACGGAAGCCACATTGTTTTCAACGGTATGAACCCGGAAATCGAACTCCGTGAACATCAGAAAAATGCGGTTGCACACATTCTGTACGGCGGCAATACGCTGTTGGCACACGCAGTCGGTGCAGGTAAAACTTTTGAGATGGTGGCGGCTGCTATGGAGTCCAAACGACTCGGACTTTGCAATAAGTCGCTGTTCGTAGTCCCGAATCACTTAACCGAACAATGGGCGGCGGAGTTCTTGCAGCTCTATCCGGCGGCGAATATTCTCGTAGCGACAAAGCGAGATTTTGAGACAAAGAACCGCAAAAAGTTCTGCGGTCGAATTGCTACGGGCGATTATGACGCAGTGATTATCGGTCATTCTCAGTTTGAAAAAATACCGATGTCCATTGAAAGACAGAGGGCAATTCTTGAGCAGCAGCTTGAAGAACTGACAGACGGTATTATGGATTTGAAGCGAAATCGTGGAGAAAACTTCTCCATTAAACAGCTTGAAAAGTCTAAAAAGTCCGTGAAGCAAAAGCTGGAAAAGCTCAACGACCAAAGCCGCAAGGACGATGTTGTTACCTTTGAAGAACTCGGTGTGGACAGGCTCTTTATTGACGAGAGTCATTATTACAAGAACCTCTACCTTTACACCAAAATGCGTAATGTGGGCGGTATCGCTCAGACGGAAGCACAGAAATCCTCCGACCTGTTTATGAAGTGCCGATACCTTGACGAGCTTACAGGCGGTCGAGGAACGGTATTTGCAACCGGTACTCCTATCTCAAACAGTATGGTGGAACTCTATACCATTCAGCGATACTTGCAGTACAACACGCTTGTAAAAAACAACTTGCAGCACTTCGACTCGTGGGCAAGTACCTTTGGAGAGACTGTAACAGCCGTTGAGCTTACCCCGGAGGGAACGGGTTACAGAGCGAAAACCCGCTTTGCAAAATTCTATAACCTTCCGGAGCTTATGGCGATGTTTAAGGAGGTCGCCGACATCAAGACGGCGGATATGCTGGAGCTGCCTGTGCCGGAAGCACACTTCCACAATGTTGCGGTCAAGCCGTCGGAAATGCAGAAAGAAATGGTTGCTTCCCTTGCGGAACGAGCCGAGAAAGTCCGTGGCGGCGGTGTGGATTCGAGTGTAGATAATATGCTCAAAATCACAAACGACGGCAGAAAGTTGGCTCTTGACCAGCGTATGCTCAACGATATGCTGCCTGATTTTGAGGGCAGTAAAATCAACGCCTGCGTCGATAACATCTACCGTATTTGGGAGGAAACAGCCGATAAAAAATCGGCACAGCTTGTGTTCTGCGACCTCTCAACGCCAAAGAATGACGGCACATTCTCGGTATATAACGACATCAGAAAGAAGCTCATAGAGCGTGGTGTCCCCGAAAGCGAAGTCCGCTTTATCCACGAAGCAGATACCGATGTTAAGAAGAAAGAACTGTTCCAAAAGACCCGTAAAGGCGAGGTCAGAGTGCTTCTCGGTTCTACGCAAAAGATGGGAGCCGGCACGAATGTTCAGGACAGACTTATCGCACTTCACGATGTGGATTGCCCGTGGAGACCGTCAGACTTGGAGCAGCGTTCCGGTCGAATTATCCGACAGGGCAACTCAAACCCCGATGTAGATATTTACCGCTATGTAACGGAGCAGACCTTTGACGCATATCTCTATCAGCTTGTAGAGGGAAAGCAAAAGTTCGCCAGTCAGATTATGACGAGCAAATCCCCGGTGCGTTCTGCCGAGGATATTGATGAAACCGCCCTTTCCTATGCAGAGATTAAAATGCTTGCCACCGGCAACCCGTATATTAAGGAGAAGATGGATTTGGACATTCAAGTCCAAAAGCTGAAGCTCTTAAAATCCAACTTTCTCTCTGAAAGATACGCTTTGGAAGATAAGATAATCAAATATTATCCGCAGAGAATTACAGCTTTGGAAAACCGTATTGAAGGCTTGAAGCAAGATGTAGAAACTGCGAAACAGCACCCGAAACCAACGGACGACCGCTTTGTCGGTATGGAGGTTAAGGGTGTTTTTTATTCCGAAAAAGCCGACGCCGGTAAAGCAATCATTGAAGCCTGCAAGCAGATGAACAGCCCCGACCCTATTCCTCTCGGCAAGTACCGAGGGTTTGAAACGGAGCTGCTTTTTAATACCGCAGAGCGAAATTATGAGGTTCGACTGAAAGGTGCGACAAGCAGAAATGTTCCTCTCGGCGATGACGCACACGGCAATATTATCCGTCTCGATAACGGTATTGACAGATTTGCCGAGAGCTTGTCGCTTGCGGAAAACGACCTTGAGAACACCAAAAATCAGTTGGAAACCGCAAAGAAAGAAGTCCAAAAACCGTTTATCCAAGAGGAAGAACTCAAGACAAAACTTGCCCGCTTGGACGAGCTGAATATCTTGCTCAATATGGATAAGCGAGAAAACGAAATTGTCGGCGGCGAACCCGATGAGGGCGAAGTGCCGAACACACGAAAGGAGAAAACCTATGAACGATAAAATGACACCCGATAAGGAAAGAGAAAACTGCCCTTGCAGAAAAGCAATCATTAACCCTTTTGACGCAATGATGATGGTTGTGGTCAGGAGACTTGATAAAGCATATCTCGAATTGAAAAGAAGCAAACCGCCCGCAAAGGAAGCAGAATTTGCCCTTAGAAATGCAAAGCTTTCTTTCTACGGAGAGTTGGTTCGACAGAGCATTGAAACGGTGTTTTCGCCGGAAGAAATCATTGCTTTGTATGAAAACGACGACCTTGCGGGAGGTGCTTGGACTGTTTGGAATGACATCGGCTGCCCTGTTGATAAGATACTCATTATCATTGCAAAGCTCAGTATCAACGAACCGATACAGAAAGCGGTTGCCGATTTGCTGATGTAGAACGGCGGTGATAATTATGCCGTATATTGCACCGGAAGTCATAACAGAAGCCAAACGAATGGACTTATTAACCTATCTCAGAGAGTATGAACCGGGCGAGCTTGTTAAATTTTCAAGCAACACCTACACCACAAGAACCCACGACAGCTTGAAGATTTCCAACGGCAAATGGATGTGGTGGTCGAGAGGTATCGGGGGCAAATCTGCCCTCGATTACCTTATCAAAGTCCGTGGAATGGATTTTGTGGAGGCGGTTCAGACCATTATGGGAAACGGTTCAGTCAGCTTCCCGACTTGCAAAAACATCAAAAGCTATGAGGAACAGCCCCTGCTTCTGCCTGAAAAAAGTCCCACTACCGATGTGGTATTTGATTACCTTTTCGGGCGTGGGATTGATTATGAAATCATTAACCACTGCTTGGAACAGGAGCTAATCATTGAGTCGCTTCCTTATCATAATGCTGTTTTTATCGGCTATGACGAAAACAAAGAACCTAAATACGCCGCATATAGAGCAACAAATCAATCAAGGATTATGG
>CALGRR010000067.1 GCA_937880805.1 uncultured Clostridia bacterium | reverse complement strand
AAACAAAAGATTTCCACTCGCAGAATTCCATAACCATCGTTCCTTCTCTCTATTATTTGCAATCACTTCCCTTTGAGTCAACATATATTCCTCACGGTTTCCTCTAAGAAACTGACAAGGAGCCTTCGTCATAAACTCATACAAAAAGTCCATCGTCTCCCTTGTGTACGGCGTATCTGATACATAATCTCCGAGAAACAGATACTCATCACAAGCCAGCAACTCCATATATTCTATGCATGCTTTTAAAGCGATTATATTACTATGTACATCTGAAATAATGCCTAGTTTCATTTCATTCTTCCATTCCCTGCAAACCAAACTTCTCTTTCATTATATCACACCAAAATTCCTCATGCTGCTTACAAAACAACTCCGGCATATCGTCTGGTGCAAAATATTTTAATTCTAACGTTTCTCTCCCATCGCAAAAAAGATTGCCACCTACAACCTTAAGTTCATAACCTATCACAATGCTATGCGCCTCATCTCCACTTGCATATTTCATATTGCAATCCGTATAAACGCCGATTAATTTTCCAACTTCGACATCCAGTCCGGTTTCTTCTTTTATTTCTCTGATTGCTGCCATTTCAGGTGTCTCGCCAAGTTCAATTGCACCGCCGGGAAATCCCCACATATTACAATCGCCACGGCGTTGTAACAGCACTTCACCGTTATCGTTGAATATGCAACCGCCAGCATGAACTAAAATAATTTTTTCATGACCGACTTTGCTGCGAATCCATTGTATGTAATTCTTGCTGATAGAAAGAATTTTATCAACCATTTTTCTCACTAACTCAATATGCCACATGTTAAGCATTATATCTTTATCAGCATAATAAGGCTTTACAAATTCAAGCAAGGCTTTTTCATTCAACATATTATTTCCTCTTCAAAGCTTTATTTGAGACATTAATTATACCACATACCCACCAAACAAATCAACCTGAATACATATCCTCGTGTAAACACAAGGATTTTTTATCACAAAAATTTAAAACAACGGTATTGTTAATGAAGAAAGCTTTATGCAGTTATCTCAGAAGTATGAAACAGAACGTGATGAGCTGAAGCTGAAAATCAGGCAGTACCAAGAAGAACTGTCTGAAATCGAAAATCTTCGTACAAGCAAAGAGCAGTTTACTTTTGCGGTCCGTAAGTTTATGCAGATGGAAACATTAACGCCTGCACTCTTGAATGAGCTGATTGAAAAAATCGAAGTTCATTCTATTGAGGGAAAAGGCAAGAACAAAACACAGAGGATTGTTATTCACTACCGCTTTATCGGGGTTATTGAAAATCCTGTTAAAGAGGAAAATATAGTCCTTGAAGCAAGACAAGGCGTAGCCGTGGAATATCTCACGGCATAACAAAAAAGAGCAGGCTCAAAACCTGCTCGATACATAACAAATTATATCAAATTTAACTATGAGGAAATGCAAAAAAGAAAAGTGAGTATTCACTTGTGTTATGAATACTCACTATGGTGCGGATAACAGGACTTGAACCTGCACGATATTGCTACCACTAGAACCTGAATCTAGCGCGTCTGCCAATTCCGCCATATCCGCATATTAACATTATATGAAAAAAGGATTCCGTTGAAGGAATCCTTTTTTGCTGGTGCGAGAGACGGGACTTGAACCCGTACGGGATTACCACACGCCCCTCAAACGTGCGCGTCTGCCGATTCCGCCACTCTCGCATATCGTTTCTGTTCGCTCGGAACGTTTGCTATTATAGCAAAGAGTTTTGCGGTTGTCAAGCATTTTTTTGAAAATTTTCTAAATATTTTTTATTGTTCGATTATCGCAATTTCTTCTGCAATTTTTTTGAATACGGGAGCACAGCTTACCGCCCCTTCACCGCCGTCTTCTTTCATAATAACAACAGCGTATCGGGGATTATCAGCAGGAAAATATCCCGCAAACCAGGCATTGAAAATTTCTTCACCGCCTTTGAATTTTCCCGTTTGTGCCGTTGCAGTTTTGCCTGCACAGCTTATTATTTCGCTCTTTGCTCTTCTGCCGCTTCCCTCTTCAACAACGCTCAGTAAAAATCTTTGTATTTTATTTGCTGTTGTTTCCGAAATAATCTGTTTGCTTTCTGAATATCGCTTTATTCCCGTGTAGCTACCGTCAACCGAAACTGTGCCTTCAACCAGATAAGGTTTAACAACCGTTCCGCCGTTTGCTGCTGTTGCAATCGCAGAGCAAATCTGAAGCGGTGTTGCGGTTAAGGAACCCTGACCGAACGACAGATTGGCAAGTGCGGCTTTGGAATCAATTTCACTTATCTTTGGCAGATTGCCTGACATTGAATAAATGCTTTCATCCAGTTTTGTTTCAATGCCAAACCCGAAATCAGCAGCGGTGTTAATAATACTTTCGGCACCCGTTTTCTGTGCGATCTCAATAAAATAAGTGTTGCAGGAGTTTGCAACAGCACTCTGCATATCAAGAATTCCGTGGCCGTCTTTTTTGTGGCAGTTAAAGGTAACTCCGTTGAGCGTTACGCTGCCCGTGCAGTTATATTCAAAATCCTCCGTAATGCCGTTTTCAAGTGCTGCCGCAGCAACCACGGGTTTGAACACCGACCCAACGCTGAACGGCATAAACGCACGGTTAATAAGCGGTGACAGAGGATTTTCAAGGCTTTTTGAAATATCGTTCTGATTAAAAACGGGTCTTGAAACGCACGCCCTTACAGCTCCGCTTTCAATATCCATAACCACCGCCGCCGCACATTCAGAACCTGAGGCATCGAGTGCTCTTTCTGTTATTTGCTGAATAGTTTTGTCTATTGTGAGCACAACTCCGCCCTGCGGTGCGGAAAAATCGGATATTTCAATTTTTTCGCCAAGCAAAACGCTTCCGTTGGCATCGGTAAAAAATCTCGCATAGACCTCTTTTTCTGCCTTTGATAAAACGGAATTATAATACTTTTCAATTCCGCTTATCCCCTGCCCCGACGAATCGGTGTATCCAATTATATGGCAAGCCAAGGAATCAGACATATATCTTTTGGGCACCGTCACTGTAATAATATCGGAGCAATCGGTTATTGCTGAATTTATTTTAACAGCAATCGGATTTTTCTTTTCCATACGCTCTTTTATTGCGGCAACGGCATCTTCACTCAAAGCTTTTTTCAGCGATTCCAGAGCTTTAAGCGTTGGCTTTGCCGCAGCATAAAGCTCGTGTTCCGAATTAGTCAGAGGCTTCATATTGCAGTCATAGACAGTTCCCCTGAGCGTTGCTATATCAATTCTTTTACCCGAAGCCGTTCCCGCAGCGGGCTGTGCGGAAAGCATCAGGCTTGCAGTTCTTGTTCCGACAACAGAAAAAGATAATAAAAGCAATAAAAATACCGATAATGCTCTTTTCTTCAAAAAAATCACTCCCTGCGTTTAGTTATAACACAGGGAGCCGATATTAAACATTGAAGCGGAAAAGAACAACATCTCCGTCTTTCATAACATATTCCTTGCCTTCACTTCTGACAAGTCCTTTTTCTTTTGCCGCTGCTATTGAGCCGAGGTTAATAAGGTCTTCATAAGAAATAACCTCTGCACGGATAAATCCTCTTTCAAAGTCGCTGTGGATTTTGCCTGCCGCCTGGGGAGCTTTTGTGCCTTTTGTTATTGTCCACGCTCTGACCTCGGGCTGACCTGCGGTAAGATACGATATAAGGCCGAGAAGAGCATAGCTCTTTTTAACAAGCAAATCAAGTCCGCCTGATTCAACGCCGAGCTCTGCAAGGAACATTTCTTTTTCTTCTTTTTCAAGTGATGCGATTTCAGCTTCAAGCTCTGCACAGATGGGAAGCACCTCGCTGCCTTCGCCCGCCGCAATTTCGCATACTTTTTTATAATGAGCGTTATTGTCAAGTCCGCCCGCAAAATCATTCTCACTCATATTGCAGGCATAGATAACGGGTTTTGCCGTAAGCAGAGCAACCTCTGAAAGCCACGCCTTTTCATTTTCATCACATTCCATATTTCTTGCAGGAACATTGCTTTCAAGGGTTGCAAGAAGTCTTTTAAGGAATTCAAGCTCCGATGCAAGGGTTTTATCGCCCTTGAGTGCTTTTGTAACTCTGTCTATTCTTCTTTCAACCATTTCCATATCGGAAAGAATAAGCTCAAGATTGATTGTTTCAATATCTCTTTCGGGATTGATTGTTGCGTCAACGTGAACTATATCGTCATCCTCAAAACAGCGAACAACGTGGATAACCGCATCAACCTCACGGATGTGCGAAAGGAACTTGTTACCAAGACCCTCGCCCTTTGATGCACCTCTTACAAGACCCGCAATATCAACGAATTCGATGAATGCGGGAGTTATTTTAACGGGATTATAAAGCTCTGCAAGCTTATCAAGTCTTTCATCGGGAACGGCAACAACACCCACATTGGGCTCGATTGTGCAGAAAGCGTAGTTTGCCGACTGCGCCCCCGCATTTGTTATTGCATTAAAAAGTGTGCTTTTGCCAACATTGGGCAAACCTACTATACCAAGCTTCATTTAAACATATCCTTTCATCAGCTTTCAAATTCTAACTAAATCATTATATATGATGTTTTCATAAAATACAATATAAAAATTTAAAATAAGGTTTACAATAAACTATATTTTGTTGTATTATATATAAGGAAAAATATCTGAAGGAGTGAAAGTGTTGGAGCATTCGCAGTTTTTGAGGTCGGAAATGTTGCTTGGAGAAAATTCAACAAGAATACTTGCCGAAAGCAAAATCATACTTTTCGGTCTGGGCGGCGTGGGCTCATACACAGCCGAAGCTCTGGCAAGGGCCGGCATAGGCGAGATAACGCTTGTTGACAGCGACACGGTTTCATTCACAAACCTTAACCGCCAGCTATGTGCTCTTCATTCTACTCTGGGTCTTGCAAAAACCGAGGTTGTTAAAGCAAGAATAAACGATATAAACCCCGCTTGCAGGGTGAATACTCTTCAGAAGTTTTATCTTCCCGAAAACTCGGAGGAATTTAATCTTGATGAATACGATTATATTGCAGAAGCCATTGACACGGTGAGTGCAAAAATCAACCTTGCGGAAAAAGCACAGCAAATGAATATTCCGATAATCTCGTGTATGGGCACGGGCAATAAATTTGACCCGTCACTTTTCAGAGTTTCCGATATATCCAAAACAAGCGGCTGCCCTCTTTGCAGAGTTATGCGAAGGGAACTGAAAAAAAGAAATATAAAAAAGCTTAATGTTGTTTGGTCGCCTGAAGAGCCCGTGAAGCCCGCTTCAACAGATGAAGAAAGCGGCAAGAGGCAAACACCCGGCAGCCTGCCTTTTGTTCCCGGTGCGGCGGGGCTTATTATGGCAGGAAAAATAATAACCGATTTAATTAATAAGGATTGAGTTTATGAAAAAAGCAATAGCTGCATTACTGATATTATCTGTAGTAACAACTTTCTTTGCAGGGTGCGGAGATAATAACCCCATAGTACCCGAAAAAACAACAGACTCCCCCGTTTTTTCCCAGACCGAGGGAATTCTTAATTTTGCCTACACCAAAGCGGACACTATGAATCCGTTCACCTGCAAAACAACCGCAAATCTGCAGATTATGGGCTTGATTTATGACGGACTTTACAGCCTTGATAAAAACTACGAACCCGTTCCCGTTATTGCGAAAAGCTCTATAGTAAGCGGAACAACGGTTAATGTTACCCTTGATGAGGTTTATTTCAGCGACGGTGCAAAAGTTACCGCAAACGACATTATAAGCTCGTTTGATTCGGCAAAATTTTCCGCTTCCTATGCTGCAAGGCTTGAAAACTTTTCGGGTGCGAGCATTTCTGCATCGAATATGGTTGTTTTCACATTGAAGAACCCCGACCCTTATGCATTGAGCTGCCTCACATTTCCGATTGTTAAGGCTGCCTCCCCGAAGGAATCACCCATAGGTTCAGGCAGATATAAAACTGAAAAATCGGGTGAATCGCTTTATCTGATTGTCAATGCAAAAAAAGCAAAGTTTAACCCATCAATCAAAACAATAATGCTTGTACCCGTTCGCTCTTCTGAATCTCTTGAAAGCAGCGTTGAAATAGGCAACACAGCTTTCAATTATAACGATTTAAGCAGCGGAACATATTCGAGAATAAACGCAAAAACAGTTGAAATGGGCATAAACAATATGGTTTATCTCGGCTTCAACAATTCATCCCCGCTTCTCGCAAGCCCCAAAATAAGGCAGGCAATAAACCTTGCTCTCGACCGCAGTGAAATTGTTTCAACAGCATTCCAAGGGCACGCAAGGGCCGCATATGCACCCTTTAACCCCGAGTGGTATGCTCTTTCTTCAAAAGACCTTATTGTTTCAAAAAACATCGCAAAAGCGTCTGAACTTATCGCAGAATCCGAGGTTGATATTTCTTCTGCAGAAATCTCTCTGCTCGTTAATTCTGATAACCAATTCAAGCTTGAGGCGGGAATCTTTGTTGAAAGCTATCTCAAAGAGCTCGGATTTAAAGTGAACTTAAAAAAATACACAACCGATTATTATACCGAGGCGGTCAATCTCGGTTCATATGATATTTATATAGGCGAAATACGCCTTTCACACAATATGAATCTTACGCCGATTTTTTCGGCTGACGGTGCCGTAAGCTACGGAATCAATCCCGATTGTGCAGCAGCGAAACGTTATTCGCAGCTTCTCAGCGGCGGCTGCGAGCTTATGGATTTTATAAATACATTCAATGATGACCCGCCGTTCCTTCCCCTTTGTTTCAGAAATGCTGCCGTTTCATATGCAAATTCGCTTCAGAATTGCTACGGCTGCTGTGACGGAGATGTTTTTGCGGATATTGAGAACTGGAGTTTCAAATAAGCTGTATTTTCGCAACAAAAAAATCCCATAATATACCTGAAAAGAAAACGGAGGTATATTATGATAACAGCACAGGATTTGAAAACCGCATTAATCAATGCATCGGTCAACATATCGGCACACAAGAAAGATGTTGATAATCTAAACGTTTTTCCCGTTCCTGACGGAGATACGGGCACTAACCTTTCTTTGACACTCGAAGCCTGCATAAAAGAAATAAAGGAAATTTCGGGCGTTGGTGCGGGTGCTCTTGCGGATAAAGCGGCGTGTTCGCTTCTGAAAGGTGCACGGGGAAATTCGGGGGTTATATTAGCCCTTATTTTCAAAGGCTTCGCACAGAGTGTTGACGGGCTTGATTATATTGACGGCAAAGCACTTGCAAAAGGGCTTGAAGCAGGCTGCGACGAAGCCTATGCCGCAGTTGAAAAGCCTGCCGAGGGCACTATGCTCACGGTAATCAGAATAGCTGCTTCAAAAGCAGCAGAGGCGGCAGATAAAGCCAAGGGCTGCAAAGAGGTTTTCAAAGCCGCACTTGGCGGTGCAAGGAATGCTCTTAAATCAACACCTAACCTTTTGCCGATTCTTAAAAAGCATTCGGTTGTTGATGCAGGCGGTCAGGGTCTTGTTTACATTATGGAGGGAATGCTTTCACTGAAAGAAACAGCCTCAAGCAGCAATTCCTCTTCTGCAAAATACGAAAACAATGAAATAAAATTCACCTACTGCACAGAGTTTCTAATAGACAAAAATGACAAATGCGATGTTTCAAAGCTTCGCAGATTTCTTGCCGATATAGGCGACTGCACGGTTGCCGTTGAATCAAAGGGAATTGTAAAGGTTCACGTTCACACAAATTCGCCCGACCTTGCAATCGGGAAAGGGCTTGAATACGGTGAATTAAGCTCAATAAAAATTGACAATATGCGTTTGCAGGCAAAAAACAAAAATACCCTTAATGCTTGCTCGCTGATAGGAATATGCAACGGAAAAGGAATAAAAAAGTATCTCGAAGGCTTCGGCGGCATTTACGCTCTTGAATGCAAGGAAGCTTTCAATGCGAGCACGGGAGAAATAATTGATGCCGTTAATTCTCTTGAAAGCGAAGATATTTTTATTCTCACGAATAATAAAAATAATCTTATGGCATCAAATCAGGCAGCTGAAATGACAGATAAGAATGTTACCGTTATCCCCTCACTTAATGTTGTTCAGGGCATTGCAGCGGCAAAAGCATTCAACCCTGACTTATCTGCCGAACAAAACAAATCCGCTGTTGAGGCTGCGGTTAAATCGTGCATAAGCGGAGCAGTAACCTACACCGCAAAGCAATGCAGCTATGGCAACAGAGAGCTTTCTCCCGGGCAGATAATCGGTATTTGCGGCGATGAAATAATCTGCATAAATGAAGATATTGTCACAAGTGCCGTTAATGTTATATCGCATTTAACAAATAAGCACGGCAAAAGAAATGTGACTGTTTTTTACGGCAAGGATACAAATCTTTTCACCGCAAAAAAGCTTATAAGCAATACAGACAAAAATATTGAAATAAATATAACCGAAGGCGGTCAGCCTGTTTATTATTTTTTAATCTTGGTGGAATAATCTATGGAGCTCAATGCAAACATCAAATATCTTAAAGGGGTCGGAGAAAAACGAGCCGCCTTGCTCGGCAAGCTCGGAATCTTTACCCTTTATGATTTGCTGACCTTTTTTCCCCGTGCATATGAAGATTGGAGCAAAATAACCTCCATAAAAGATGCACCGAATGATGAAACAGTTTGCATTAAAGCCATTGCGGCAATGCAATGCCGTGAGCACAAAATCCGCAAAGGAATGACGCTTTATAAAACAGAAATAACTGACGGTGAAAGTCTGCTTGACCTCACCTTTTTCAACAATAAATATGCAGCCGAAAGAATTGAACAAGGCAAGGAATATCTTTTCTTCGGTAAAATAACGGGCAAGGGTTATTACCGTGCAATGAATTCGCCCGAATTTGTTGAAGTTGAAAACGGCAACAGAATCCGCCCGATTTATCCGCAAACAGCGGGTATGAATTCAAAAGCAACCGAAAAGCTTGTTAAGCATGCTTTTTCGGTCTGCAGCGAAATCGGCGACCCTATCCCCGCAGATATAAGAAATGCATATTGCTTAATGGATATAAACCAAGCTTTACGCAATATTCATATGCCCGAAAGCGAGGATTTGCTTTCTGAAGCACGCAGAAGGCTTGTTTTTGAAGAGCTGTTTCTGCTTGAGCTTGGATTGCTGCGTTTAAGAAGCAAGGCAAAGAAAAGCACCGCAGTATGTTTGAAAAATAATTATACCGAGGAGTTTTATTCTCTCCTTCCGTTCGAGCTTACGGGTGCACAGAAAAGAGCCGTTGCCGCCGCAACGCAGGATATGTCAGAATCCGTTCCTATGAACAGACTGCTTCAGGGTGATGTTGGTTCGGGTAAAACTGCAGTCGGTGCCGCACTAATATATAACTGTGCAAAAAACGGTTTTCAGAGTGCTTTGATGGCACCCACCGAAGTGCTTGCAATGCAACACTATAAAACAATGGTTAAGTTTTTTGAAAACACGGATTTAACCGTTGCCCTGCTTACGGGCTCAACTCCCGCAAATGAAAAAAGAAGAATAAAAGCATCCCTTGCAAACGGCGAAACCGATCTTGTGATAGGCACTCACGCTCTGCTTCAGAAGGATGTTGAATTCAAAAACCTCGGTCTTGCCGTAACCGATGAGCAGCACCGATTCGGCGTTAATCAGAGAGGAACTCTGAGTTCAAAGGGTAACAATCCTCACGTTCTTGTTATGTCGGCAACACCCATACCGAGAACTCTTGCTATGATAATATACGGCGATCTTGACCTGAGCATTCTTGATGAGATGCCGAAGGGCAGGCAAAAAATCGATACGTTTCTTGTTAACTCCGAGCTTCGCGAGCGTGCTTACGGATATATCAAAAAGCATCTGTGTGACGGCTTGCAGGGCTACATAGTCTGCCCCCTTGTTGAAGAGGGCGAAATCAGCGAGCTTACCGCCGCAAACGAGCTTTATAAAAATCTTTCCGACGGATTCTTCAAGGGCTTTAAGCTCGGGCTTTTACACGGCAAAATGAAAGCCCAGGATAAAAAAGCGGTTATGGATTCATTTGCAAAGGGTGAAACACAGCTTCTTGTTTCAACAACGGTTATCGAGGTTGGAATAGATGTGCCGAATGCCGTTATAATGGTTATTGAGAATGCTGAAAGATTCGGTCTTTCACAGCTTCATCAGTTAAGAGGCAGAATAGGCAGAGGCTCGCATAAATCCTCCTGCATTATGATTTCGGATTCCGAGAATAACGAAAGGCTCAATGTTCTTGTTTCAACATCAGACGGCTTTAAGATTGCCGATGAGGATTTAAAGCTCCGCGGTCCTGGCGACTTTTTCGGCTCCAGACAGCACGGCTTGCCCGAAATGAAAATCGCCAATATGATGAAAGACGGCGAGGTTATCAGAGAAGCTCACTCCGCAGCAGAAAATCTGCTCAAAAAAAACCCCGCCCTTTCGGGCGAGGAATATGCTCCGCTGCGAAATGCGGTCAACCGTATGTTTTCAAGCAGAATTTCACTTAACTGATTCCAAAGCCATAAGCTTTGCTGTTTCCAGCTCTTCTTTTGAAAACGGAATAATTCTGTATTCATTTGAATTTTTATCAACCATCGTTACGGGCAGCTCGGGAACAAGCTCGTGAAATCTTGCTATAAATCCGCTGCTTCCCTCCTCGGGAAAGCCCGTAACAAACACGGATGCATTTTCTTTCTTCGAAACAATCGCCGCAACAAGTGCGGGGCTGTCATTAAAATAAATGCTCATTCTTGCATTGTATTTTCTTGCCGCCTCATAGAGCGTTTCAAGTGCACCGCCCTCGTTTGCGTTAAGTCCGTTTTTCTCTTTGAATACGCTTAAAACGATAAGTGATTTGTTTTCTTTTTCAGCTATCCGTGCACCTGCTTCGATAAGGCGTGCACAGGAATCCTGCGGTGTTACGCAGACTATTACGCTTGACTGTTTCTTTTTGCTCAAAGCATTCACCCTTTCTTATGATTTATGATATATGTAAAAGAGTTTTTTTCACTGTAATTATTATATTCACTAATTATTGACGGGGTGCTAAAAAATAATGTATTATTTGTAAATTCATTTTTAACACGGTTTTTCTGCCGCCGAAGATAATTATATGAAGCGGAAATCGGCTTTATGAAAGGTAAAATATGAAATTTCAGAAACTCACTTTATGTGCGTTGCTTGCCGCTTTTATCTGCGTGCTTGCTCCGTTTTCTCTTCCCTTCGGTGCAGTTCCGATTTCTCTTGCGACCTTTTCGGTTTATATCGCAGCAAGCACCGTTAATATCGGAATTGCCCTGCCCGCACTTCTAATTTACATATTTCTCGGAGCCTTCGGCTTACCCGTTTTTTCGGGCTTTACGGGCGGTTTTCAGCAGCTTGCAGGCATAACGGGAGGATATATAATCGGATATATCCCCTGCCTTATGATTATATCTTTGCTCACTTCAAAATTTAAAACAAAAAAATTTATTTACCCCGTTTCAATGGCGGCAGGCACCTGCCTTTGCTATACACTCGGAGCTTTATGGTATGCTTTTCAGACGAAGTGCGGCTTCGGCACCGCACTGGCGGTTTGCGTTCTGCCGTTTATTATCGGTGATATTATAAAAATTATTTGTGCAAGCATAATCGGATTCAATTTAAGAATAAGACTTAATAAACTGAAAGGATGAAAAATATGGTTATCAGCAGAAAAGAGTTTTATATTCCCTCAAAAACAGGTCTTGCCGATATTTACGCAAGATGCTGGCTGCCCGCAGAGGGTGCACCGAAAGCAATATTCCAGATTGCACACGGTATGGCAGAGCACGGCGAACGCTACAAGGAATTTGCGGAATATCTTTGCGGCAAGGGCTTTGCAGTTATTGCCGATGACCACATCGGTCACGGCAAATCCGTTAAATCGGATGATGACCTCGGCTATTTCGGAGAAGAGATGGGCTGGGATGCTTTTGTTGAAGACGAGAGAGCAGTAACCGAGCTTATCTGCAAGGAATACCCCGACACACCCGTTATATTCTTCGGCCACAGTATGGGCTCATTCATTGCAAGGGAGTATATCCGCCGATACGGCAGCGATTCAAGAATAAAGGGTGCAATAATCTGCGGCACAAGCGGAAAGAATCCCGCCGCAGCAATAGCAATAAGCCTTGCCGAAATAATCGCAAAAGCAAAAGGCTCAAAGCACAGAAGCGAATTCATCAACAAAATCGCATTCGGACCCTACAACAGCAAAATAAAAAATCCCCGCACGCCTTTTGATTGGCTTACAAGGGATGAAAAAATCGTTGATGAATATATAGCAGATAAATACTGCGGCTTTCTCTTCACCGCAAAAGGCTATAAGGACCTTTTCACCGTTCTCAACAATGTTTCGGGCAAAGATTGGTTCAGCGGCGTTGATAACTCGCTTCCACTCTTTATTATTGCGGGCGAAGCCGACCCCGTCGGTGCTTACGGAAAAGGCATAAAGCAGGTGTATAACGACCTTGCCGAATCGGGTCAGAAAGATTTAACATTAAAGCTTTACCCCGAAATGCGTCACGAAATTCTTAATGAATTCGGAAAAGAAACGGTTTATGAAGATATTGCCTCCTGGGCACTTTCAAAAATCAAATAACAATAGTTAAGGGCTTATCCGAACGGATAAGCCCTTGAAATTTTATTTATTATTTTCTGAAGAAATCAAGGAAGCCCTTTGCACCGAAAATCTTATATGTAATATCGTTTGCGCCTTTAAGAACGGTGTTGAGTGCCTTATCAAAGAAACCGGGTTCTTCCTCTGCCCCGTAAACTCCGATTTCAACAAGCATTGCGTGAACCTCTGCAAGAACAGCATCATCTGTTTCTGGATTATTTACGGTGTTCTGTGCCATTTTTTCTGCTTTAGCAAGAACGGCTTTCTGCTCTTCTGTGAGAACATAGCCCGTTTCATTGCAATATCTCTCAAGGTCTGGAATGTAGCTTCTCTTATAATCCTTGAGGTTTCTTGCACCGTTGAACTGCGGGAAATAATATCCGTCTTCTTCAAGATTATCGCAGTCTGCAACGGTCTTTACATTGCCGGTTGCAAGCTCAAGTGCAAGTGCAATGGCGGTGTTGTTATATTCAAGCTCGTGCTTCTGCTGATAGAAGAACCACGAGGAATCCTTGCGGTAGGTTGTTGAAATATCGATTGAACCGTCGGGTGAAAGCTCTCTGCCCTCGGTATCCTCAAAGCGTGTGCCTGCAGTAACAAACGATGTGCCGGGTGCAGTTGAATCAATATTGATGATTTCGTCGGAGTTTGTGAGAGGTGCACTCTCCATAAATCCGAATGCGGAATAATCGGATGTTATTGCACCGAAGGGAAGACCGTAGCCCGAAATGAACGAGAAGGTTACGCCCTCTGCTTCAAGGTTTGACATTGTTGTGTTAAGGCGTTTTTTTGCCTGCTGGAAACTGTCTGCCTCCGCCTTTACAACCGATGATTTGATAAGCGGAGAAATCTCTTCATATTTATCTGTGGGAATAAGATTGCAAAGTGAGGGAGTTGCACAGAAGAGCTCCGTTGCGATTGCACCGAGAGCCATATCAACAAAGCCTCTTAAAATATGCTTGGGGAAAAGACGGAGTGCGATATTCACAACATAACCCCAGGGCTCGCCGATAAGGTCAGAAAGAAGACCGTTATAGAAAAGGTCTGCCGAATCTTCGCAATATCTACGCATAAGAAGGTCTGCAACAACGTCGCTTCCGTCCCACGCACCAACAATGCTGACTACTCTTCTGATGTGGTTCTGGGCAACGGTGGGATATTTATCCATATAAGCCGTAACAACCGAAGCACCCATACTCATAGGAACAAGAACTATATCCTTTGCTCCGACCTTGTTATCGGCAACGATTGTTTCAACAAATTCGTGAAGAGCCTCAACATTCTTTGAGGTGTATGAAAATGCATTGTAATTGAAAACATAAAGATAATCTTCATAGTTTTCGCCGAATTTTTCGAGTGCAATTTCCTTGCAGGGAATTGAAGAATAGAAACGGTTCTTTGCTTCGCTTTCAAAATTACCGTTTTCATCGGTAACTCCGGGGAATTCCGAAACGGGCATTGTGTATCTGGGAGTAACAACTCTGGGATTGCCGTTACCGTCTTCACCAACAAGATTGAAGCGGAAAAGATCTCTTACAAGTCTGTCTACCTTTGCCTGGTCAATGATATTGAATCTGATAACCGAAGATGTAAGAAGCTCAAGAACAGCACCAACAAGAGTGAAAATCGTTCCCTTATCCGAGAACGCCTCATCAAAGCTGTTGAAAAGGTTCCATCTTGAATTATACTTACCCTGAGCAATAAGGGGTGCGTAATTCTCAAAATCCTGAAGTGTGCCTTTTTCAAAAGCACCCTCCTGAACATAGCTCTCATCAAAAAGATAAGAATAGCTCTGACCGATGCCGGTTACAAAAACAACAAGGCTGTTTGTGTCCTCTGCGAATGCACTTTCCATATCATTTGCTTCCTCCGCAACAGTTTTGGGGGTTGTTTGCTGTGCACTTGCAGGGATAACTGCAAAAGACACAAGAAGTGCTGCCGCAAGAATAATGGCAATAAACTTTTTCATTTTCTTCCTCCTGTTTAATAAACAAATAGTTTTAATCATATATTAGCACTATTTTTTAATATTGGAAATACATTTTGAAAATTTTGCTTTTTCAACAAAAAGCAATGCAGATTTGTGTGTAAATTGACTATAAGATCTATGCTTTGGTTATTCTGAATTCGCTGAACATAACACCCATTGTGGGCTCACTGAGCTCAAGCTCAATGCATCCGTTAACAATCATATTGTGAGGGATTATAACGCTTGCTGTTTCAAATCCGGGTGCCAGCATTTCGCGGTCATAATCTTCATTTGTTTCATTGCCGAACTGCTTGCCCTCATAAATCACAAAGCCGTTTACCGTTACCTTGTGTTTCTTTGTGCCGTTCTTTTTGCTTGCATATGTAACGGTAAGCTTATAATCGCTTTCTGCAGTAAGGCCTCCGATTTTGCATCTGAAGGTCAGATTATCATAAACCTTGAACATACAAACGGGCATTGTTCCGTTATTTACATTGGGTCTGTCTGCCTGAATGTTCATATAGACCTCGCCCGTTTGCGAAACGCCGCATTCGTCAAGTCCGTTTTCGGCAACCGAGAAATAATATTCATCAGCAGCAACCTTGTTTCTGTTTATGACTTTTTTCATAAATTCTGCGGGATTATCCGCATTCTGTGAATAATCAAGTCGGTTAAGAAGCCAGCAGCGGTCAGTAACGGGAAGGTCAATCGTTTCAAGAATTGCTCCCCTCTCCCAGTTGTTTGCACAGTAATTCTCAATATCAAGCTGCATACCGATAATATCAAAAAGCTTTTGTGCAAGCTCGCTTATATGGCTTCTGACTGCCTTATACTCATAGCAGAAATCGGTGCTCAGTATTTCTTTTGCAGAAATAAGATTTCCGCTTATTATTTCTTTCTTTGCTTTCTTAATCAAATCAAGCTCAAAAAGTCTTCTGTGCTTTAACACCCAATCACATTCGGCACGCATAAGAAGCTGAAGATAACGCCAGTTATTATGTAAATCGGGATATTCTTCTCCAACACTTTTGAAAAGCTCAAGTGTTTTATCGATGCAGGGATTTTCAGCGGGGTCGCATTGCCAGTTAAGCTCCAGCATCAATATGCCGTCTGCCAGTTTTTGTGCATCGGCACCGAAGAAAAACAGTCTGCAATAATCAAGCAGAGTTTCGTTTAAATCACAGTCGGGGAAATAATCCATATCCGCCCAGACCATTTTATTAACATCATCGCTTACCCCTTCGGAATAGCTTACCGATCCCACAACATAACGGCGGGTCAGACGGTGGATATGGCGGTATTCACGGGGTCTGGGATTTGTGCATTCACGGCTCAAGCCAGCCGCAAGGGCAAAATGCCAATCGTCTTTATCAAAATGAACGGGATATTCGCACCTTAAATTATGGGTTATATCGGGATAAAGTCTTATGGGGTATTTTGAAGGCAGGCGTCTGCGCAGCTCATCAAGCTCAAAGGCTTTGTTGGGGCCCGTTATAACGCCGTCAATCTCTTCGGGAAGCTCCTCCATTTCAGCAATGAAACGCTCTCCCCAATCAGGAAATGAATGGGGCTGCTGTGCCGAAGGCCACATCTGACCGTAGGGATGCTCTTTTTTGAGTGCTTTTGAAATTTCCGTGCATCGTAGAATTAATTCATCGGGCGGAAATTCACCGGGGTCGCCTCCCGGGGGGAAAACAACGTTGAGTCTGGGAATGGTTGAATAAAGCTTTCTTCTGCGTTCAACAGCCTGCTCAACGGTTTCACCGTCATTGTTGGGATGCCAGAGCGAAACATCAAGGTCGAGCTCGTCAGCCATTTCAGATGCTTTAACAAGGAACTCTTCCTCATCATATTTCATCAGTCTGTTTCTGTTTGAAACTCCGTTTTCATATGGAATATGCTCAACGGTGTTGGTGCCGAAGAACATCATATCGAGATAATAGCGGTAATAATCTTCATAGCTCCACGCGTCATAGGTGTTGGGAGTTGTTCTGTAGCCAATCTGATGACCTCTGATTGCTTTATCGGGAGCAAATGAGCCCGAAATATTTTCAACAAGTTTTATTCCGTTTTCAAAGGCAATAATCTTACGAAGAAACATTCCCACGGCAAAAACAAAACCTCTTATGCCTCTCGCATAAAAAACAGCCTTTTTTTCGTCACACGAGATTTCATAGCCGTCACGGCAAATATCTGTGTTCACTTTAAAAATGATATTTGCTTCGCTTTCATTATCGGTTACAGAAGGCGCTTTGCCGAGTCTTTGGATAATTTCTGTGCTGAAAATCTTTGCTGCTTTAACGGCATCTGCATTCTCTGCAAAGCAGATAAATTCATTGGCAAAAAACATTTTATTCATCCTTTACCGTATAAAGTAAAATATCCCAAGCCAAACGACTTGGGATTTTTTTGGTTGCGGAGACAGGACTTGAACCTGCGACCTCCGGGTTATGAGCCCGACGAGCTACCAACTGCTCTACTCCGCGATATATTTTCTTGAGTGCTTTATTAATTATACACACATTTTCAAAAAAGTCAATACTTTGATGATAAAAAAGTATAATTTTTCTTTTCAATATTAATTTATGCAATATTATTTGTTTTATTCCTTTAATTTCAAAACTGGACTCCGATTTCTCGGAATCCGGTTTTATTATTACATAAACGATTCGGGAACTTCCCTGCCGAAATCAGGGCAAGGTTCTTTTGAAAGCTCAAAGAAGAGTTTTCCGCCCGCCGTTATTTCTTCATATGTGAGATAAGGTCTTGAAAGCTCAGTGCCGTTAAGACACATTTTGCTGATATAGGGATATTCAAGCGGGTCTTTATCGCATTCAACTTCAAAGAAGCCGTCAACCGAGCACGAATGATATTCGGGGTCAAGCTTAATCTTTGCTTTTTTGAAAAGCGGAGTGTTCACAAAATATGCTTTGTAGCCCGGGCAAAGCTGTGCAAAGCCGAATGCGGACAAAACATACCACGCAGAAAGCTGACCGACATCCTCGTTGCCGCAGAAGCCGAATGCACCCGTTCTGTATGCCTCCTTCTGAACCCGTCTTGTCCAATACTGCGTTCTGTGCGGAAGACCAAGCATACTGAAATAATGGGTAATATTGTGGCAAGGCTCGTTTGAATGGTTATAATCATCATTCCACAGAGCCGAAAGATCTGCTTTTTCAAAAAAGCTTTCAAGCAGTTCAACCGTTCTCTTTTCGCCGAAAAGTCTGCTTAAGCCCTTCACATCATAAGGAACAAACCAGGATTGCTGAAGAATGTTGCTTTCAACGCAGCCGTCATCATCATAACCGTTTCTTATAACCAGCATAAATCCGCCGAGCTTGTTTCTCGGTGCCATAAAGCCGAGCTTCGGCTTGAAGTTTTCCTTATATTTCTTTGCACGGTTAAGGAAAAACTCGGCATCTTCCTTTTTGCCCATTGCCTCGGCAAATCTGAACATTGTGTAGTCTGCAAGCAGATATTCAAGTGTATCGCTCAGCTTTTTGGGAACATACGTTTTCTCTGTATATTGCTTGCAAACGGGTCTTATGGTGTTGAATTTTTTGCCGTAAAGAGTTTCTGCACAAACGCTCGATGCTTTAGCAATATCATATGCCTTTTCGCAGTCAAAATTTCTTATTCCTTTAACATATGCATCGGCAACAACAATCAATCCCGGGTCACCGACCATACAACCCGCATCAATGCCCAGAAGCTCCCAACGGGGAAAAGATGAATTGTTCTGCTGTGCAATTTTCAGAAGTGAATTAACATCATCGTTAACAATATCGGGTCTGATAAGCGTTAAAAGAGGGAATTCGCTTCTGTATACATCCCAGCCGCTGAAAACTGTTCTGTGCTTATAATCGGTATTACGAAGGATATTTCCGTTAAGAACAAATCTGCCGTCTGCATCGGCAGAGGTTCTCGGATCTAAAAGCGTGTGATAAAGGCAGGTGTAGAATATTTTTTTATCTGTTTCATCGCTGCCCTGCACATCAACACCGCCAAAAACCTTTTCCCACTCGTCAAGTGTATTTTCAGCCATTTCGTCAAAGCCGAGATTTTTGCATTCAGCCGCAAAATTATTGCGTGCACCTTCAATATCAACATATGATAAACCGCATTTAACAATCAGAGGCTCATTTAATTCCGTGCCGAAATAAGCAAGCAAGCCAACATCCTCGTGGCTGTACTCTGTTTTGTTTTCAACAAATTCTTCGTTCGAGAAGAATCTTAATTCCTTTGCAGGGTGCGATAACTCGCAAACAAAATGAAGGTTATATGAGATATTGCCGCCGCCCCTTCCGAAGCCGCCGCCTGCGGGTGTGCAACGGATGCAGCCTTCAATTCTTGTGTTGCTTATTATTTTCACTTCTTCAAAGTCAGCGTGACCGCCTATTCTTCTTGAAAAATTAAAAATAAGCCTTGCATCTTCATTCTGCGGATAGGTAACCCTAAGCATTCCCGTGTGCTCGGAAACTGTGGTTTCCGCAAAGATTCCGTATCTTTCAAGATGAACGGAATAATAGCCTGCTTTTGCACATTCCTTTTCGTGGGAAAACTCGGATTTCCAGCCTCTTTTTCCTTTAACAAACGGAATTTCGGCATTGCTTCCGCTTCGCAAATCAGTATCGCCGATAACGGGCATAATCTGAAGGTTGCCCAAATCGCCGTACCAACCGATGCCACTCATATGATTAACGCTGAAGCCTTCGATTGTGTTGTGGCAATAGTTATAGCCCGTTCCGTTATCTCCCCCCGTTACGGTATCGGGTGAAAACTGAACCATTCCGCCGGGGTAGCAGGCACCCGGATGAGTTTTTCCGCCGCCGTGGCAGCTTTCAGCCTGCTCATCACCCACCGTGCCAATCATAGGGTCTACATATTCAGCATTTCGCATTATTTCACATCCTTAAAAATCTGTTTTCATTATCTCTGCGGCAGTCGGCATAGATGCTTCGGCACCCATACGGCTTACCGCAAAGCTGCCTGCTCTGTTTCCGATTTCGCAAGCGGAAATAATATTGCCGCTGCGAATGAATTCAAGAGCCATTGCCGCAGTAAAGCAATCCCCCGCCGCCGTTGTATCAACAACCTTGCTCGGATATGCGGGGATTAATTCAAAATCCTTTCCGTCCCAGACAGAACAGCCTCTTTCTCCGAGCTTAAGAACCGCAAATTTTGCCTTGCTTCTTTCAAGAAGAATTTTTGAAGCAGAAAGAATTGTTTCTTCGTTTTCCGGAAAAACACCCGTTAATGCTTTGGTTTCACTTTCGTTCGGAGTAATAATTGTTGCTCCCTGCATTTTTTCAAGAGCAAAAGCTTTTGCAGGTCCGCAATCGATAACGGTTGTTATATTCTTTTCAATCGCTTTGTTAACGCATTTTATAACAACATCTTCTCTTGTTTCAAACTGAACAAGCAGAAGGTCAAGCTCATCATCAATACTTTTTGCCGCTTCATCGGCATCAATTTCGGCATTGGCACCCTCATAAACAACAATGCGGTTTCTGCCCTCTCCGTCAAGAAGAATTGCGGCAAGACCCGTTTGTGTTCCGTTAAGAGAAACCAACGAAACATCAACACCGTTTTTATGGAGATTTTCGAGCAGCTTTCTGCCGTTTGCATCATCGGCAACCTTACCGATAAGCTTTGTTTTTGCTCCGAGGCGGGCAAGACCGATTGCCTGATTGGCACCTTTTCCGCCGTTTGCATAGCCGTAATTTGTTCCAAGAACATTCTCGCCGACTTCGGGAACTTTTTCCATATTAAGAATAATATCCATATTTATGCTGCCCATAACAGCGGCACGAATATCTTTATACATATAACACCTATATAATCTCTCTGAATTCTTTAGCAGACTGCTTCATATCCTTATTCTTGATAAACAAACTGCTTGTACCGAGAACAAAAATATCTGCTCCGCATTTGCTGAGCTTTCTGCCGTTTTCGGGGCTGATATTTCCGTCAACCTCTATGGGAACATTATCGCAGCCCCATTCATTGAGAAGTTCACGCATCCGCAGAGTTTTACGCTGTGCACCCTCAAAAATCTTCTGACCCGCAAATCCGGGGCTGACAGTCATAACAAGAACCATATCAATATATCCGGTAAGATACTGCAGGCTTTCAGGCGGTGTTTGCGGATTTATTGCAATGCCCGTTTTGCAGCCCTTTTGTTTTATTTGTGAAAGCGTTCGCTGAAGATGGTTTTCCGATTCATAATGAACACAGATGTAATCATTTTCATCAAGATTCATTCTGTCAATAAATCTTGAGGGCTCATTCACCATCATATGAACGTCAAGTGGAATTTTTGTTATTGCTTTAACAGCATTAACAAAATCAAATCCGAGCGTTATATTCGGCACAAAGCTGCCGTCCATAATATCAATATGAAGATAATCAACACCCGCTTTTTCAAGCTCCTCAACCGCCGCCTTCAGATTTGTTAAATCAGCACACATCAGCGACACCGATAAATATTTATTCATTTTTTCACTCCAAATCACTTGCAGGATTTTACCGTTTCATAAGCCATCTGCGGGTAATCGGTCATTATGCAGTCGGCTCCGTTGAGGGTCAGGGTTTTAACCTCTTCCTCGCTGTTTATGGTCCAATACTGAAGTGCAATATTGTTTGAATGAGCATAGTTTATCATCTCTCTCGTGCCGAGATTGATAAGATTATCAAACGCACTTGAGCCGTAAGGTATCTGCAAAGCAACATAGGACGGGCTCACATCGGAAAGCTCCCAATCCATTCTGAAATAGAAATAGAACTGAACTGCCTCTATTGCATCGGCGGTGCGTGAAATTTCGGGATAATTCTTTTTCATATAGCCTGAAACATCGGGAGCAAAGGTTGACCAGATAACTCTGTTTTGCAGATTTCGCTCCGTTATCACCGAATAAAGCTCATCAACCGCCTTTTTGCCGTTTGAGCCTATGCTCTTTATTTCGATAACATAATTATATTCTTTTCCGTTGCTGTTTTTCTCAATATAATCAATTATCTCTCCGCAGGTAACAACCCTTAAGTTATAGGGAATATCCTCCCCTCTCAAGCCTCTGTAGGGATACTCGCCGTTGACCTTGAAGTTTTCGCCGAGATTAAGCACCTGAGCCTCTTCAAGCGTTATTGAAGAAACCGCAACATTCTCTCTGCCGAAGGCTTCAACAGCATTTGTTGTGTCATCATATGTGAGGTTATGGTTAAGAACGAGCTCGCCGTCAGCCGTTACCTGAACATCAAATTCAAAGGTATCAACGCCGAGCACATCAGCCTGCTCAATGATATTTTCAAATGCCATAAGGGTATTCTGCGGAGCAATGCCCGCACCCGAACGGTGAGCCGAAATATCGGGGTCAAGATATTCCGTTATATACGGATTATCAGATTCGGGGTATGCTTCAACGGGAGTGTCGGGGTCGCCCGCATTTCCCATTGTAAGCATTATGGGAATAAGCATAGCGGCGGCAACAAAGCCGTGAAAAATATTTTTAATCGTTAAAAGAAAAGACGTCATTTTATTTCTCCGAAAAATCAGTAAGTAATAGTGTAATCCTTAACAAAAGTCAGACCCGCTGCCGCATCGTGAGTGCCGAAAAGATTAACAGTTATTTCGAGCAAAAGCGGTGCTGAATAGATAATATGGGTAACCCTGCCCGTTTCTTTATCTATCGTTGCCTTAACCTCGCAGTTATAATATCCGGTTGTAAATTTCTTTACAAAGGGAGCTTTTTCGGCAACCTCGCCTGCCTCAATAACATCGCATACAGCACCGACCCCCTCTCCCGACACGGGGTTATCCTGGCTTCTGAGCTTCAAATAAATATAGTATTCATCGCCCTTATCCGTGCAGGTTGCATCAAGAACCCATTCAGGTTTCAGCTTGCTTACATAGCTCTGATTCGGAACAAGGAACTCATTGGTGATTTCCTCTCTTGATTCATAAACTATGGGGTCTGTATCATCCTTCATAAAGGTTTTTATCAGATTCTTTGCAGCATTTTCAAGCCCTGCGGGAATTTCGAGCTTATCTTCGTTTACAATTCGTTTTTCATAGTTTTTAACAACCTTTTTTGCCTCGGGCTTGATTCTGTTTGCACTCTCATTAAAATATTCAACAATTTCTTCAACTGTTGCAGGTGCGGCAGAAACGGTTGTTTCCTCGGTTACCGCTTCGGCTGTTGTGCTTTCTTCACTTGCAGCAGCCGAGGTTGTTTCCGCTTCAAAATTCTTTGTTATTTCAACTGCCTGCGTATTATCCGCAAGAGTTGTTGTTTCGGGGACTTCGGAAGGCTTATTTGCGTTTGCACAGCCCGATGCAAAAACAAGAATAAAAACGAGAATAAAAGAAACTGCCGCCGTAATAAAATTTCTTTTTTTCATTGCAAATCTCCTCAATTCAATCGGTTATCAGTCACCCAGCAAGCCGTAATATCTGCCCATCCAATAAGGAAGAAGATAGATATAAGGCATCATTGCTCTCATACCGTTTGCACCTGCGGTGCCGGGAAGAGTTGAAGTGCGGTTAACTATTTTGCTGTTGATATTAACAAATTCTTCCGCACCTGAATCACAGATAAAGGGATTGCCGTCATAATGAACAAGCACTCTCTGCGAATATTCAACGGGATACTTAAGCTGTGCGGGAACGCCCATTTCTTCCTGCTCTGTATCCCAAACAATATCCTTTCTGTAGCTGTTATAAACGGGCCATCTGACAAGGTCAAGATTCATTTCGGAAAGCGATTTTGCCGCATTTTCAATATCGCAGCTGTTATCGGTGAGTGCACCGTAAACAATATTGAAGAAGGGCGAACGCTCGGTTCTTTCATATTCCCAATGATGTGTAAGACCCATTTTAAAGATTTCCTTATGGGCATTGTTATCGGTATAAACAATAAGAGGATAGATGTTTGTGAAATCAAGCTGGTCATCAATATGGGCAACGTGACCGTCTTCACACTTATACTGCATACAGTTCATTGCATAATGATGCTTTTTGATGAGCATATCAAAAACCTCATTATATTTTTCATCGCCCGTTACGTGATATGTTGTTTTGAGGAATGAAAGGATTTCAAGAGAATTTGTGCCTCTTTCATAGAACCATCTGTCATCGTTATTGAGAAGGTCGGGCTCCCAGTTTGCCCAGGTGGTGGGAACGCCGTCAACATCGGTAAGGTGGAAATTATTTTCGATTATGTGGTCGGTGATTGTTTTAACAACCTCGGCAATCTTTTTCTTTTCTTTTTTATCGGCAACAAGGTCATAATAGATGCCGTAGGCAAAATAATGACCCGTCATTTCATCGCTCGAGGTTTCGCCGAGCCACTCACAATCGGGATTATCCTTGCAGAAATGCCACTCTTCTCTGTTGCCTGTTGCGAAGTTTTCTTCGTGGGAATATCTTGTTGCTCTTGCGGTAAAGCCGGGCTTGCCGGTTACCTCGGTGAGCTTAATCATTGCCTCAACAGCCTTCTTCGCATTTGCCTTTGCCTTTTCATCGCCCGTTACTTTATAACGGAAGCACTGACTTGCACAGTAAAGACCCGTGAAAAGTCCGTCATTATCGGAATTCGGGAGCCAGCCCGAATCCATATCGCCGTATTTGCGAAGCTCTCTTGAAACCTGATAGCCTTCGTTTCTCACATAATATTTATCGGCAAGCTCATCAAAGTGATTTGCCTTTTCTTCGAGAGTCATATATTTTGAAGTGATAATGCTTATGCCTCTGGGAGTTACGGCAGCCATTGTTCCGTTATCTGATACGGCAATTTTTGTTACCGTGGGATGCATAAGCCATACGCCGTAGGAATAATAAGATATTTTGCCTTCAACAAGGGTAATGATGCCCGTGTTTGTTGCAAAGTACTTTTTGCCGTCTGCTGCAAAATACATATCATTGAACGAACCGTCGGGCACGGAATAGAAATCGTTGCCGTTAAACCAATAGTTTCTGCCGTCATAGATGTTAAGACCCTCATCGGAGCCTACCCAGAGATGTCCGAGACCGTCAAGAGCAATGCAGTTAATTTTTTTGCTGAGTGCTCCCGTTATTTCGGGGATAAGCTCTGCCCAATGGCGGCGTTTGCCCTTCATTGACATAAGACCTTCAACGGAAGAGCCGATAAATACGGTTTCGCCGTATTTTGATTTGTTATCGAGTGCGGCAAGGCAAACGGTTTCTTCGGGCAAACCAACAATTTTTACAAACTCATTATCCTGCATAAGATAAAGGTCGGCTTCGGTAATAAGCCATATTGAGCCGTCAAGAGCCACGGAAATATCAACAACGGGAGAATCGAAATCTGCAACTTTTTTTGCCTTGCCTTTTTTGATTTCGGCAAGAGAATTGCCGATTGAGGCATAAAGCTTTCCGTTTCTTGAAAAGAGCTTTGAAGCCTTAAAGCCGAGCTTTTTTGTTTTGCCGTCTGCATATTCAACAACACCGTCAGGCTGTGCAATATAAAGGGTTTCACCGTCAAAAGCAACGGATAAAACATTTTCTGCATCTATTCCGTTATCTGCGGTTAAGAATACTTTGTCATACTGTTTGAATTCGCCGAAATTAAGAGTGTTTTTCTTCATATATTTATTCCTCGTTATTATTATTTCTTGGGCTTTTTAACTTTATTGAGCATTGTGTTTATTTCAAGAATCTGCTCCTTTGTGAATTTACCGCCGAGCATTGAGAACACTCGTTTAACGGTGAATCCGCTTGCCATTGCATAAACATTTTTTATCATTCCGAGGCTGAGCTGGAAGCCTGCAACCTCGAGTCCGCCGCCCTTCTTGCTGTCTTTACCGGATGACATAGCGTTCTTGAGCTTAAGAAGAATCTTAACAGCTGCAACCTTACCGACGAAGGTTGACATAATATCGCCGATAGTATCATTAATTGAAAATCTTCCGTCGGGCATTGTTATATCAAACCAGTTGATAACCTGACCTTCTTCTTTCATAATATAAGCTTCATTGGGCTTATCAACCTTGCGGATAACCGCGGTATCTTCAAGCTCGCCCGCTTTGACGGTAAGCTTTGTTTCACCCTCATTCTTAACTTCAAAATAAAAGAACGGATATTTGCCCTTTGTCTGCTTGCCAACGCTTACGCCGTTTGCAAAAAGCTCAACCTCGGGCTGATTTGAATAAACCGTTACCTTGGTAACATCTTCAACTCTGTCAATATATTTTTTTGAGCATATATGAACCATCGGCTCGGGATTAAGCCATGCCTTATATGCATAGAAGGAATCCTTTTTATATTTTCTGTCAAAGGTGACAAGACCCTTATGGTTCATTCCGTTTTCGCCGCCCTCTGCTCTTGCGTCTGCGGCAAAATCAAACATATTCCAGACGTGAGTTGCCCAAAGATAGGGTCTTTCTGCAATCTGCTTTATAAGCTCCTCGTGATAATATGCCTGATATTCTTCGGTATAATCACCCTGGGTGGGCGTTGAGGTGTGCCAATCAAGTGCTTCGCAGCCGTATTCGCTGATGCCGATGGGCTTCTTGGGATATTTCTTATGGAAATCGTCAAACCAAGGGCCGTTCATTGATGTGTCGCCGCCGTACCAGCCGAAATAATGGTTATATGAAAGCACATCGCTGATATGAGCATATTCGGCATCCATTGAGCACATTGAAACTGCCGCAACGGTTGTGAGGCGTGTTTTATCCATTTCGTGGCAAAGCTCGTTGAGCTTTTTATGGTTTCTGATAAGGTCGGGGTCAGCTGCACCTGCAATGGTAATTTCATTTGAAAGGCCCCACACAACGATTGACGGGTGGTTATAATTCTGAACAATAAGCTCCTTCATCTGCGAAACCGTGTTGTCATAGCCGTTGGGCATATGCTTTGAGATATAAGGAATTTCAGCCCAGAGAATAAGTCCCGCTTCGTCGCAAAGGTCATAGAAAACCTGCGAATGCTGATAGTGAGCAAGACGGATTGTTGTTGCTCCAACCTCAAGAATGAGGTCAAGGTCTTCCTTGTGGTGCTCGGGAAGAAGTGCGTTGCCTATGTCGGGTCTGTCCTGATGGCGTGAAACACCTCGGAGGGGGTATTCCTCACCGTTGAGTATAAATCCCTTTTCGGGGTCAATTTCAAAAGTGCGGCAGCCGAAACGGGTTGAAACCTCATCAACCTCTTCGCCGTTGCAGATAAGGGTTGCCTTTGCGGTGTAGAGATAAGGGTCTTTTCTGCCGTGCCAGAGATGAACATTTTCAATTCTGATTTCAGCTTCGTCATCACCGTCTTTTTCCTGCGTTGCAATAACCTTGCCGTCAGCGATAATTTCATATCTTACCTTGCAGTCATCATCATCTTCAATGAAGGTTTTGATTTCAACAACCGCGTCCTTACCCTTGATTTCGGGAGTTACCATAATCGAGGGCGAGCCGTAATAATCAAGGTCAAAATGGTTTTCGGGAACGCCGATTACGCTCACATCACGGTAAATTCCGCCGTAGAAAGTAAAGTCCGCATTCTGAGGATAAACCTTATCGTTAGGTGAATTATCAACAGCAACAGCAAGAATATTTTCTTCTTTTATATCTTCAATTTCTGCTCTGAAGGTTGAATATCCGCCGTCGTGCTCTGCAATTTTCTTGCCGTTCCAATAAACCTTGCAGGAAGAATTCACGCCGTCAAACTGAAGATATTTTTCTTTTCCTTCGGGAAGCTCTTCTGCTTTTATTGATTTTGCAAACCAGCAGGTGCCTCTGTAATAATCGTTGCCGCCGTCCTGACCGTCTTTGCCGTTCCAGGTATAGGGCAGATTAACGCCTTCCCAATCAGCGGGCAGAGCTTTCGGGGCTTCTTTTGCACTTTTTGAAAAAAGCCAGCATTCATTAATCAGTTTAATGTTTCTCATAAGACCCTCCGTAAAATTTTATAATCAATTAATTATACAATAATATAAACCTAATTTCAACATAAATATATTCTTTATTCCCCTCTCTTTGATTGACACCGCAATTAAAACTGTGATATAATTTTTCAGTAATAATTTTATCGGGAGAGATTTTTATGTCTGCAGAAACCAAAACATATAAAATTATAAATCCGTATGCCGATGTTGCTTCGCTTCTCGGCGATTCCGACGCTCACTACAAAACCAATCTTCACACTCATTCAACCTACAGCGATGCAAATAACACAATGGTTGAAATGATTGAAGGCTTCTATGATAACGATTTTGATATTCTCGCATTTGCGGAGCACGGAATTCTCGGCAAGGAATGGGATAAAGACCCTTCAATAATCCCCCTTTTCCTTTTTCAGAATCTCTGGCACGGAAAACGCTGCCACCCCACAACAGAGCAGTATAACGCCATTCTTAACGGCACCCATAAAACGCAGAAAAATCTCCGCACAAAAAAGCGTGGCTTAATGTGTGTTCCCGATGCGATTGAAGCAAATATGTTCACCCTTATGAAGAACCACGTTAACGGCTATTTTACCGACGCTGCCTGCGAGGGCATTTACGGCAAGGAAAACGATTTTGAAGAGCCTATAAGAAAGATTGAAAAAAGCGGCGGTGTTTCGCATATCAATCATCCCACCGACTGGCTTCAGGCAAGGCAGAAGCCCGATTGCGGAACAGACCCCGAAAATGTTCGTTACTTTGCCGACCTTTTAAGAAGATACCCCTCCTGCCTCGGAATTGAAGTTCTGAATATGTATGACATTCCCAACAGATGCGACAGAATTCTCTGGGACAGCCTTTTGAAAACGCTTATCCCCGAGGGTAAAAGAACCGTTTGGGGCTTTGCAAACAGCGATGCCCACAGGGTTTGCGAAATCGACACCGCATTTATGGATTTTATTCTGCCTGAATATTCACTCGGCAATCTCCGCAAGGCAATGGAAAACGGCAATTTCTTTGCCATTGCAAGATATGCAAAGAATGAGCTCGGTGAAACCTTTGCGGGCTCGGGTGCAACCCCCGCCGTTACGAAAATTGATGTTGATGATGACAATGACACAATAACTCTCACGGGCATCAACTGCAAGGCGATTGAATGGATTGCCGACGGTGAAATTATCAAGAGCGAAACCGCTGAAAAAGACGGCGAAATAACAACAACAATA
The DNA here is from genome assembly GCA_937880805.1 of uncultured Clostridia bacterium. Taxonomy (GTDB): domain Bacteria; phylum Bacillota; class Clostridia; order Oscillospirales; family Acutalibacteraceae; genus CAG-177. Next base: position 51,315 of record CALGRR010000067.1, on the reverse strand, counting down.
AAGCTTTGTGAACATACCGATAAAATAAGCTGCTATGTTCGTGCACAGCTCAAAGGCGACGGCGGAATCTGCCTTACTCAGGCTTTCATCTGCGATGACGGCAATATGGAAAGATTAATTGATAATCCTCCCGCAAAGCAGCCCCTGACAGATGCACAGAAGCGTAAGCAGAATTTTGATAACACAAGACTCGGAGTTATCGTTAATAAAATAATGAAGAAATAAAGAAACTGCGTATTAACCGATTTTGAGTTAATACGCAGTTTTTATGCTTTTTGAAACAATATTATTTTTTGATTATTCTGTCTGAACCGAAGAGATTCTTGAAGAATGAAATGAGCTTCTGGAAGAAGCCTGCTTTTGAAACAAGCTTTCTTGATGCTTCAATGCTGTTGCCGTCTTCATCAGTAACATCATCGCCGTTTTCATCAACAAGCTTTGCCTTAACAACAACATCGCCACTGCCCGTTGAAGTTACCGCACAGGTCATACCGTCTTCAGAAGGTTCAATTTCTATGCCCGTGCCGTCAAAGCTCCATTCAACAGCAGCCGCTTCGGGCTTATTGGTAACATTGATGTGAAGAATAAGGGTGTCGCCATAGTTGATTTTTTCAACCGAGGGCTTTTCTATTTCAAAAACACCTATAAGCTTGGGAATTGCTCTTTCATTCATAAGAGCGTTGCAGACTGAGCAGCGTTCCTCTTCCATACCCTCTTCATCATATGTGGGCTCATCAACAACAGTCCAACCGCCGCTTGAGTGACCGTTCTTTTCAATGGCAGTTCCGATTTCGGCGATAACACCGCACTCCGTGAAATACTTATCGCCCGAATAGCCTTCGGTTTCACAATCGGGTGCGATATAACCAACAGTTTCGGTTTCTGCATTCTCGTGAGAGTGATAATATCTTGCAGCATAAACCATAAACTCGTTGCCGTCACCGATCTGAATATCACTCCACGAATTATAGCTTGACTCTATCTCGCTGAACGACGAGCCGTAATAGCAAACGGTTTCAATTCCGCTGCAATTCCAGAAGGCACTACCCTCTACAATCTGAACCGTTGTGGGAATTGATATTTTTTCAAGTGACTTACAGTCATAAAATGCCTCTGTATCAATAGTATCAACAGTTTTGGAAATATAAACGTTTTTAACATTTGTTTCTTTAAATGCACCGCTGCCTATTCTTGTTACAAAGTTGTTTCCGATAACTTCGGGAATAACAACCACTCCGTTTTCGGGCACATCACAGCCCGTAATAATAAGCTTGCCGTATTCAAACTCATAGGTAAAAATACCGTATTTTCCGCCTTCAGCAGCAAATGCCGTGAACGGCAAAACGGTTGAAATAATCAACACGCAAAGCAATGCTGAAATAATTCTGAGTGACTTTTTCATTTTTACACCTCATAAACTTTTCTTTATCTGAAATATAATAACACAATAAAAAGAAAAAATCTACATTAATTTTCAAATTTCCGATTATTGGTATACTTTTCAAGTCTTGACTATACAAATTCATTTTGATATTATAAAGAAGTAATATTTTAATTAAGGAGTGTGTTTATGGAAAACATTAAGCAGGCTATTATAAACGCAAAAACCTCCCTCGGCATTGAGTTCGGCTCAACAAGAATAAAGGCCGTTCTTATTGATGAAAAGCACGAGCCCCTTGCATCGGGAAGCTACGATTGGGAAAACAGCTATGATAACGGAATCTGGACATATTCGCTTGACGAGGTTACCGCCGGTATGCAGGGTGCATTTGCTGCACTCAAAAAGAATGTTAACGAAAAATACGGCGTTAAGCTTGAAACCGTTGGTTCAATGGGTATCAGCGGTATGATGCACGGATACCTTGCTTTTGATAAAAACGGCAAGCTTCTTGCTCCTTTCAGAACCTGGAGAAACACAATAACTGCCAAGGCTGCCGAAGAATTGACCGAGCTTTTTGATTTCAACATTCCACAGCGTTGGAGCATTGCCCATCTCTATCAGGCAATTCTCAACGGCGAAGAGCACGTTAAGGATATAACATTTATCGCAACCCTTGCAGCTTATGTTCATTGGAAGCTCACGGGCGTTAAGGCAATCGGCATAGGCGAAGCATCGGGTATGTTCCCCATTGACAGCAATATAAATGATTATGATAAAGAAATGCTCAAAAAGTTTGCAGATAAGGTTGCAGACAAGGGCTTTGAGTGGAACATAGAAGAAATTCTTCCCAAATGTATGGTTGCAGGCGAAAACGCAGGCACTCTCACAGAAGAAGGTGCACTTCTTCTTGACCCCACGGGTGAATTCAAGGCAGGCATTGTTCTCTGCCCGCCCGAAGGCGATGCAGGCACGGGTATGGTTGCAACAAATTCCGTTGCAGAAAGAACGGGCAATATTTCGGCAGGCACATCAATATTCCTTATGGCTGTTCTTGAAAAGGCACTTTCAAAGCTTTACCCTGAAATTGATATGGTAACAACACCCGCCGGCAGACCCGTTGCAATGGTGCATTGCAACAACTGTTCAAGTGAAATCGATGCATGGGCAGGTCTTTTTACCACCCTTTGCAAAGAAATGGGTCTTGATGTAAGCATATATAAGGTGCTTGATAAGATGTTCGAAAAGGCTCTTGAAGGCGATAAAGACTGCGGCGGACTTATTCCCTTCAACTATCTTTCGGGTGAAGTTATCACGGGTCTTGATTCAGGCAAACCTCTCTTTGTGAGAGGACCCGAAAGCAAATTCAATTTTGCTAACTTCTCCAGAGCACAGCTTGCTTCCGCAGCTGCAACCTTAAGCATCGGAATGGAAATACTTGCCGATGAAAATGTTAAGCTTGACAGACTTCTCGGTCACGGCGGATACTTCAAGGCACCCCTTGCAGGTCAGACAATTATGGCGGCTGCTCTCGGTGCACCAGTTTCGGTTATGAAAACCGCAGGCGAAGGCGGTCCGTGGGGTATGGCAATTCTTGCAAGCTATATGATTAACAAGGCAGACGGCGAAAGCCTTGATGCTTATCTTGAAAACAAAGTTTTTGCAGGCTTTGAATCAACTCAGGTTGCTCCCAACGAAGCTGATGTTGAGGGCTATAAGGTATTCCTTGAAAACTATAAGAAGGCTCTTGCAGTTGAAAAGGCTGCTGTTGAAGCTTTCTGATAAGGAGAAGAAAAATGAAAAACAGAGAATTTTGGTTTATAGTAGGCAGTCAGCATCTTTACGGCCCCGAAGTGCTTGATATTGTTGCAGAGCGTGCCGCAGAAATGGCTGAAAAGATTAATGCAAGCTCTCTTATCCCCTGCAAATTTATTTATAAAGCAACAGTTAAAACTCCCGATGAGGTTACAAATATCATCAAGGAAGCAAACTATGACGATAACTGCTGCGGCATTGTTACCTGGTGCCACACCTTCAGCCCCAGCAAAATGTGGATTAACGGTTTTTCAATGCTTCAGAAGCCTTACTGCCACTTTGCAACACAGTATAACCGCGAAATTCCCAACGAAGAGATTGATATGGATTTTATGAATCTCAATCAGGCTGCTCACGGCGACAGAGAGCACGGTTTCATCGGTGCAAGAATGGGTATGCCCAGAAAAATCATTATGGGCTACTGGCAGGATGAAGCTCCCCTTAAAGAGCTTGGTCTGTGGATGAGAAGTGCTGTTGGCTATGCAGAAAGCAAGAGCCTTAAAGTTGTTCGCTTCGGCGATAATATGCGTCAGGTTGCAGTTACAGAGGGTGACAAGGTTGGCGTTCAGATGCAGCTCGGCTGGCAGGTCAACACCTGGGCGGTTGGCGATCTTGTTGAAGAAATGAACAAGGTTACCGAGGCTGAAATTGATGCACTCATTGCCGAATATAACGAAAAATATGATATGAACACCGATGACATTGCAACAGTCCGCTATCAGGCTAAAGAAGAAATTGCAATAAAGAGAATTCTTGACCGTGAGGGTGCTAAGGCTTACACAAACACCTTTGAAGATCTTCACGGAATGGAGCAGCTTCCCGGTCTTGCATCGCAGCGTCTTATGGAGCAGGGCTACGGCTACGGCGGTGAGGGCGACTGGAAGGTTTCTGCAATGACCCGCATTATCAAAGCAATGTGCGACGGTATGGGCGGCGGCAGCGCCTTTATGGAAGATTATACATATCACCTTACCGAAGGCAGCGAATATTCGCTCGGTGCTCATATGCTTGAGGTTTGCCCCACTCTTGCGGCAAACAAGCCCAAGATAGAGGTTCATCCTCTCGGAATCGGCGGCAAAAATCCCCCTGCAAGACTTGTTTTTGAAGGCAAGGCAGGCAGCGGCGTTGTTGCTTCTCTTGTTGATATGGGCGGCAGACTCCGCCTTATTGTTCAGGATATTGAGGCAGTTAAGCCTATTATGGAAATGCCCAATCTTCCCGTTGCAAGAGTTATGTGGAAGGCAATGCCCGACCTTTGCACGGGCGCAAAAATGTGGATAATGGCAGGCGGTGCACATCACACCGTGCTTTCATACGATGCAACACCCGAAATGCTCGAGGATTTTGCAGAGATGGCGGGCATTGAGTATGTTCACATTTCAAAGAACACAACCGTTGAAGGACTTAAGCAGCAGCTTTTCTTCTCGGATATTGCGTGGAAGCTTAAATAATTACATATAACAACAAAAGGAAATGGCTAAGCCATTTCCTTTTGTTATTTTTTTATAAACTTTGCAATTTCTTCAACGGTTTCCGCAATATATGTTGCACCTGCATTTTCAAGCTCTTCACGGCTTCCGTAGCCGAAAAGCACCCCTATGCTGTCAATTCCGTTTTTGTTTGCACCGATAATATCGTGTTCTCTGTCACCAACCATAACAACAGAGGCTTTATCCGTTATTCCGCACGATTCAAGTGCATATTCAATAACATCTGCCTTGTTTGTTCTCGTGCCGTCAAGGTTTGCACCTGCGGCAAACTCAAAATAACCGTTAAGTGAAAAATGCTCCAATATCCGTTTTGCGAATACTTCTGGCTTCGAGGTTGCAAGAATAATCTTTTTGCCGTTATCCGAAAGCATTTTTAATAAACTCACAACACCGTCATAAACCGAATTCTCAAATATCCCTTTATCTCTGTAATATTCCCTGTAGCAATCCACCGCCTTCAGGGATTCTTCTTTTGAAAAACCGTAGTATTTTTCAAAAGATTCGTGAAGCGGAGGTCCGATGAAGCTATAGAGTTGTGTTTTATCATCAACATTTATTCCGTATTTTTTCAACGCGTAAGCAACCGAATTGGTTATCCCCTCACCCGGGTCTGTTAATGTGCCGTCAAGGTCAAATAAAACATAATTATATTCTTTCATATTCTTCTCCGTATGCAAAAAGGGCGGTCAAAGACCGCCCTTAAATTATTTAATGTTTGCTTTGAGAGTTTCAAGCTCTGCCTTAAGAGTTGCGGGAAGTCTGTCGAACTTGCTGTAGAACTCTTCAATACCTGCAACTTCATCCTTCCAAAGAGAAACATCAACGCTGAGAAGCTCTGCAAGCTGTGCATCGCTTACTTCATCCTCGATGCCTTCAAGATTGATGTCTGCTGCCTTGGGAACAAAGCCGATAGCTGTTTCGTCTGCCTCAACCTTGCCTTCGCAGCGATCAATAATCCAATCAAGAACACGAAGGTTATCGCCGAATCCGGGCCACATAAAGTTGCCTTCGTCATCCTTACGGAACCAGTTAACGTTGAAAATCTTGGGAGCCTTTTCGGGGTCAAGACCTGCACCGATGTTAATCCAATGCTGCCAGTAATCAGCCATATTATAGCCGCAGAAGGGAAGCATTGCCATGGGGTCACGGCGAACAACGCCTACTGCACCCGAAGCTGCTGCAGTTGTTTCAGAAGCCATAATTGAACCAACAAACACACCGTGGTTCCAATCTCTTGACTGATAAACAAGGGGAGCAAGCTTTGCACGTCTGCCGCCGAATACGATAGCTGAGATGGGAACACCGTTGGGATTCTCAAACTCGGAGCTGATGCAGGGGCAGTTCTTTGCGGGAGCTGTGAAACGGCTGTTGGGATGAGCACCCTTTTCTTCGCTCTCCTGACCGTTCCAGGGGTTGCCCTTCCATTCAACCGCATTTGCGGGAGGATTCTTATCAAGACCTTCCCACCAAACTGTGTTGTTATCAAGGTTATGAGCAACGTTGGTGAAGATTGTGCCCTTCATTGTTGATGCAAGAGCGTTGGGGTTTGACTTAACGTTTGTGCCGGGAGCAACGCCGAAGAAGCCGTTTTCGGGGTTGATAGCATAGAGTCTGCCGTCTTCGCCCTTACGAATCCACGAAATATCGTCACCTACGCACCATACGCGGTAACCCTTATTATAGTATCCCTCGGGAGGAATAAGCATAGCAAGGTTTGTTTTGCCGCAAGCTGAGGGGAATGCAGCACAGATATATTTGATTTCGCCGTTGGGCTTCTGAAGTCCGAGAATGAGCATATGCTCTGCCTGCCAGCCTTCGTTCTTGCCCTGATATGAAGCGATACGGAGTGCAAAGCACTTTTTGCCGAGAAGAACGTTTCCGCCGTAGCCTGAGTTAACAGAAATGATTGTGTTATCCTGGGGGAACTGGCAGATATATCTCTTTTCTTCATCGATGTCACACTTACAGTGAAGACCGCGAACCCAATCCTCGCTGTCGCCGAGTGCTTTAAGAACATCGGTGCCTACTCTTGTCATAATAACCATATTGAGAACAACATAGATTGAGTCTGTGAGCTCGATACCGATCTTTGAGAACTTTGAGCCAACGGGACCCATTGAATAAGGAATAACATACATCGTTCTGCCCTTATAGCTGTCTTTTGCGATTGCATAAAGCATTTCATATGCTTCTGCGGGATCCATCCAGTTGTTGGTGGGGCCTGCTTCTTCTTTTGTGGGAGCACAGATAAAGGTTCTTCCTTCAACACGTGCAACGTCGTTTACTGCTGTGCGGTGAAGATAGCAATCGGGAAGAAGCTCCTGATTAAGCTTAATCATTTCGCCTGTTGAGCAAGCTTCTGCACGAAGAGCCTCAATCTGCTCCTCGCTGCCGTCAATCCAAACAATCTTATCGGGCTTAACGAGTTCAACTTTTTCGTTAATCCACGAAAGAACGCTCTTGTTGGAAGTCATATTTTCCATAGTTTTTCTCCTTTCTTTAAGAAAAGCCACTAAAATTAAACAAATTTTTGAGGTTAAAAATCAATGTTTTGTAACTCTTAACATATGCACAAAACGTCATTTCCAACCTTACCCATTATGATTATATCACACTTTTTAGTAAAGTCAATATAATCATCGATTTTTGCATTAAAATGTTTCAAAAAATTCATTTTTCGATAAAAAATATCGAATTTTACTCATCAATCGGCATTGTTGCGAAGGCATTGAGGTCAAGACTTGCAATATTGCCTTTTTGGAACTCATAATAAGCCTGTGCACCTACCATAGCCGCATTATCGCCGCAGAGCGAAAGCTCGGGCATATAAAGCTGCCACCCTTTTTCGGAGCAAGCCTTAGTCATTCTTTCTCTCAAACGGGAGTTTGCGGAAACGCCGCCAGCCATAACAATCTTTTTAAATCCGTATTCTTCTGCAGCCTTAACCGAGTTTTTAACAAGGCAATCGGCAACCGTTTCAATGCAGGCGGCACCCAGATCGGGCACGCTTATCTCCTGCCCCTTCTGCTTTGCATTATGGATAATATTCACAACGGCGGTTTTCAAACCGGAAAAGCTGAAATCATATTCGCTGCCGTCTACTCTCGGATGAGGAAGCTTATAAAGCGATGCATCGCCGTTTTTGCTCACTCTGTCAAGATTCACACCGCCGGGATAATCAAGACCCATTGCTCTTGCGGCTTTATCCATACATTCACCCGCCGCATCATCCCTTGTTCTGCCGATAATACTGAAATCCGTATAATCATTAACGGCAACAATATGGCTGTGACCGCCCGACACAACAAGGCAAAGAAAAGGCGGCTCGAGCTCTGCGTGAGAAATATAGTTTGCTGCTATATGCGAGCGAAGATGATGAACTGGAATAAGCGGCAGACCCGTTGAATAAGCAAGCCCCTTTGCAAAATTAACACCGACCAGCAACGCACCGATAAGCCCGGGTGCATAGGTAACGGCAATCGCATCAAGGTCTTTATATTCAAGACCCGCATCGCTCACAGCCTTTGAAACAACGCCGCTTATTGCCTGAGCGTGCATTCTTGATGCAATCTCGGGCACAACGCCTCCGTATATAATATGCTCCTTAACCTGCGAAGCTATTACGCTTGATAAAACTTTTCTTCCGTCTTCAACAACCGCTGCGGCGGTTTCATCGCAGGAGGATTCTATAGCAAGTATTTTCATTTTTTCTCCTTTGGCGGGCGAACACAGTTTGCCCCTACATAAAATTTTTTGTATAAATTATTCCGTCCTCTGTTGGCTCGGAATAAAAATTCTTTCTTATTCCTGCTTGTTCAAAGCCCTCGGAAAGATAAAGCGAAATCGCTTTTTCATTGCTTTTTCTGACTTCAAGGGTTATAAATTCGCAGTTTCTTATTTTTGCGTCTTCGCAAGCTTTTCTCAAAAGAGCACGTCCGATTCCCCTGCCCCTTTGATTTTCAAAAACGGCAATGTTGGTTATATATGCTTCACCGCATATTTCCTGCACGCCTATGTAGCCGCAGACTTCGCCGTTTTCGGTTGCGGAAAGAAAATGTGAATTCGGGTTTCCGAGCTCTTCATAAAGTGCGTTTTCACTCCACGGAGAAGAAAAGCATTCCTTTTCAAGCAAGGCAATCTGCGGAATATGCTCTGCCTTCATATTTTCGATATTCATTGCTTTTCCTCCGCAATGATTTCCTCAAACTGCGTTTCAAGTGCGTTTTTGATTGAATTGGCACAAATAATATATTCTTCAAGATTTCCGCCGTACGGGTCGGGCACACCGTTGCCGAGAACAAGTATTTTTTCACTCGGAACATACATCGAAAGGCTGGCGGCGTGCTCTTTTGTCATACAAACAAATTTATCGGTTTCATCAAGAATATAAGCCGTTATTCTTCTTGCTCTGTGGGCTGAAATATCAACCGAAAAGCGTTCACAAGCTTTAACAGCATTCTGCGAAGGTTCATCACCCGTCATTGCAAAAAGCCCTGCACTTGAGCATTCAATATTATTTATATTTTTATCTTCAAGCATTTTTCGGAACAACCCCTCCGCCATAGGACTGCGGCAGGTGTTGCCCGTGCACACAAATAAAATCTTCAAATCTTCACATCCTTATGATTTGGAGTCATACCAGGTTTTGCCTACACCAACCTCGGCAAGCATCTGCACTCTCATTTTAACGGCATTTTCCATCTCGTTTTTAACAATCTGTGCAACCGCCTTTGCTTCTGATTCGGGGGCTTCAACAATAAGCTCATCGTGCACCTGCATTATAAGCCTTGCCTTGAAGCATTGCTCATTGAGCTTTTTCCACACTCTTATCATTGCGATTTTGATTATATCCGCCGCCGTGCCCTGAATGGGCATATTCAGAGCAACTCTTTCACCGAATGCACGCATCATAGCGTTTGATGAAGTGAGCTCGGGCAGGTATCTGCGGCGGGCAAAAACGGTTTCAACATAACCGTTTTCCTTTGCCTTTTCAACAATATCCTTCATATATTTGCCAACACCGCTGAAATGAGCAAGATAGCCTTTGATATAGCTGTCTGCCTCGGCACGGCTTACCCCAATATCCTTTGCAAGAGAGAAAGCACCTATGCCGTAAACGATGCCGAAATTAACCGCCTTTGCACGGCTTCTCATAAGAGGAGTTACCATCATCAGAGGCATATTGAACACCTGCGATGCGGTTATTGCGTGAATATCGTCACCGTTATTGAAGGCGTTTATCATCTCTTTATCGTTTGCAACGTGAGCAAGCACACGAAGCTCAATCTGCGAATAGTCAGCATCAACAAGCACACAGCCTTCTTTGGCTTTGAAGAATTTTCTCATTTCTCTGCCTATCTGCGACCTTACGGGAATATTCTGCAGATTGGGCTCTGTTGATGAAATTCTGCCCGTTCTTGTTTCAGTCTGATTAAGGCTCGAACGGATTCTTCCGTCATCGCAGATAACCTTTAAAAGCCCGTCACAATAGGTTGATTTGAGTTTTGCGTAGGTTCTGTATTCAAGGATTTTTGCAACAACGGGATATTCCGCCGCAAGACCCTCAAGCACCTCGGCATTGGTTGAATATCCGTTTTTGGTTTTCTTCTTTGCGGGAAGACCCATTTTTTCAAAAAGTGCCTCTCCAAGCTGTTTGGGAGAATTGAGATTAAACTCATAGCCTGCCTCTTCAAAGATTTCTGACGCAAGCTTTTCAATTCTTTCCTGCATATCGATGCCGAAATTCTTTATTCCCTCAGCATCAACAAGAAAGCCTTCCTTTTCCATTGAAGCAAGCACCCTTGCAAGGGGCAGCTCAATTTCTTCGAGCAGACGGCTCTGATTATTTTCATCCGTCATTACGTTCATTTTGGCGAACGCTGCGGGAAGATATGCGGCATAAACGGCTGTTTCATCGCTCTCGACCCCCGCATATTCTTCAATTATTCTTTTGAGGTCATATGCACCCGATGAAGGGTTGATAACATATGCAGAAAGCATTGCATCGCCGCACACGGAATTAATTTCAATATCGTTGCTGTAATCATAGAAAAAGGCATAAAGCTGCTTTGAATTATATGTGTATTTTTTTATATCCTTATTAAAGAGAAATTCTGCGCAGAATTCGGTATAGCCCTCATTTTCAGGCTCTGCCTTTGCGACTCCGTTATCCGCTTTAAAAAAGAAAATTCCGCTGTCAAAAATGAAATAAGCTTCTCCGTCTTTTTTCAGTTTGTTATAGAGATATTTCAAATCATCCTGAACAAAGCATTCGGTAACAACCTTTTCTTCATCCGACTGAGCAATTCTTTCGGGTGCTTTAAGCTCAAGCTTTTCAATCATTTTAAACATTTCAAGCTCTGCAAGCAGATGTGTTGCCTTGATTGCATCGGTATTCTTCGGAATATAATCGGAATATTCCCTGCTCACGGGTGCATCGGTGCGGATTGTTCCGAGTTCACGGCTGAGATATGCCATTTCTTTATCATTCACCAGCTTATCGTGAACGCCTTTTTTTATATCAAGAGCATCGAGATTATTATAAATATCATCAATCGATCCGAAACGGCTGATAAGGTCCTTTGCAGTTTTTTCGCCGATTCCCGCAACACCCGGAATGCAGTCGGAGCTGTCGCCCATAAGAGCCTTTATATCAATAAGAAGCTCGGGGGTTGATACAAGATAATCCTCGGTTATCTTTGCAGTATCATAGCAAACACTCTGCGGTCTGCCCATTTTGGTTGAAGCGAGAAGAACATTGACATTATCACGAACAAGTTGGAGTGAATCTCTGTCACCCGTTGCGATATAGCAGAAATCGTTTTTACCGCACGCAGAAGCAAGGGTGCCGAGAATATCATCCGCTTCCCAACCGGGAGCTTCAAGAATGGTGTAACCCATAGCGGAAAGCAAATCCTTAAGCGGAGCCATCTGCTGGGCAAGCTCCGGAGGCATTCCCTTTCTGTTTGCTTTATAGCCCGAATACATTTCGTGGCGGAAGGTGGGAGCCTTAACATCAAAGGCTATAGCCACCGCATCGGGTAACACCTCTTCCCTGAGTTTAAGTAATATATTAAGAAAGCCGTAAATACCGTTGGTAAATCTTTTTCCGTCTTTGGTTGTGAGAAGCTTTATGCCGTAAAATGCACGGTTAAGAATACTGTTGCCGTCAAGTGCCAATAACTTCATTCCAAATCACCTCAATTTACAGTATATCACATATTTTGTAAATTTCAGCATTTTTTTGAAATTTATTGAAATAAGTTTTATTTAATGGTAAGATAACACTATATCGTTTTAGGAGAAGCAAATGAAAATAGGTAATTTTGAAATAAACGGATATGCCGCACTCGCTCCGATGGCGGGCGTTGCAGACAGAGCCTTCCGTGAGCTTTGCATTGATTACGGTGCAGCTTATGTTGTGAGCGAAATGGTAAGCTCAAAAGGGCTCACGATGCACGACAGAAAATCGGGCACACTTATGGCACTCGGCGAAAAAGAAAAACCCGCCGCAGTTCAGATTTTCGGCTGTGATCCCGAAACAATGGCGGAAGCAGCCAAAAAGGCAGAGGCAACGGGATGCTGTGCAATAGACATAAATATGGGCTGCCCCGCCCCTAAAATCGCAGGCAACGGCGGCGGAAGTGCTCTTATGAAAGACCCCGGGCTTTCTGCAAGAATAACTGAAAAATGCGTTGAAGCGGTAAGCATTCCCGTAACGGTTAAAATACGCACGGGCTGGGATGAAAATAATCTCAATGCAGTTGAAATGGCAAAAATGCTTGAAAATGCGGGCGCTTCCGCACTCACCATCCACGGCAGAACAAGAAAGCAGATGTATGCTCCGCCCGTTAATATTGATATGATTAAGCAAGTTAAAGAAGCTCTTACAATTCCGGTTATCGGCAACGGAGATATTGTTGATGTTTATTCGGCAAAGCGGATGTATGAAGAAACAGGCTGCGATTTCATTATGATAGGCAGAGGTGCTCTGGGTGCACCCTGGCTTTTCACGCAGGTTAATGAATATCTTGAAAAAGGCATAGTCATTCCCGAGCCCGGAATTGAAGAAAAAATGAGTGTTATGATTAAACACATAAAAACCCTTTGCGAATACAAGGGCGATTATGTTGGTATGCGTGAAGCAAGGAAGCACGCTGCCTGGTATATAAAAGGAATTCGGGGTGCCGCTTCATTGAGGCAGGAAATAGGCTCTCTTGAAACAATCTCGCAGCTTGAAGATATAGCTGAAAAGGTTATAAACACAGTAAAAAGCAGTCAACCGTAAGCAATTACAGTTGGCTGCTTTTGCATATAGAATACATCAAAACGGCAATTTTAATGCAATTCAATGTGCATATTACCGAATTTTTGCAAGATTCAAAAATAACACTTGCAAAATACTTGCATATATTATAGAATATAACCTGTTGCATTACACAAATCGGAGGTTTATTCCAATGAACATCAGAAATCTTTCAAAAGAACAGCTTTCAGAGCGTCTTGATGCTCTGAAAAATGAATACAATTCATATAAAGCTCTCGGCCTGAAGCTTGATATGTCAAGAGGCAAGCCCGGTGCAGACCAGCTTGCAATTTCAAACGAAATTCTTGACCCCGAATATCTCGGTGATTTCAAGGCATCAAACGGATTTGAAACCCGCAACTACGGCGTGCTTGACGGCATTCCCGAGTGCAAGAAGCTCTTTGCTGATATTCTTGAAGTAGCGGAAGATAATGTTATTGTTTTCGGCAACGCCAGCCTCACAATTATGTATGACTATATTGCACAGTGTATGCTTTTCGGTGCAGGTGCCGAGCCCTGGAGCAAGCAGGAAGGAATTAAATTCCTCTGCCCCGTTCCCGGATATGACCGACATTTCTCAATCCTCCAGCATTTCGGAATTGAAATGATAAATGTTCCTTCAGACGAAAACGGCCCCGATATGGATATGATTGATGAGCTCGTCAAGGATGAAAAGGTTAAGGGCATCATCTGCGTTCCTATGTATTCAAATCCCACGGGCATCACTTATTCGGATGAAACCGTTGAGCGTTTTGCTTCTCTTAAGCCCGCCGCAAATGATTTCAGAGTTATCTGGGATAATGCATACTGCGTTCATCACATTGAGAATAATCACGATAAGCTCCTCAATATTTTTGATGCAGCAAAGAAAAACGGAACAGAGGATTATTTTATTGAAGTAACCTCAACCTCAAAGATTTCATTCCCCGGTGCGGGCGTTGCAGCTCTCGCCGCATCAGATGCAAACATTGCATCGATCAAGAGCAGAATGACCGTTCAGACCATCGGCTATGATAAGCTCAACCAGCTTCGCCATGCAAACTATTTTAAAAACAAAAACGGCATCGATGCCCATATGGCAAAGCACGCCGAAATTCTCAAGCCTAAATTTGATGCAGTTCTCTCTGCTTTTGAAGAAAAGCTTTCTGGCAAGGGTATCGCCTCCTGGACAAAGCCCAACGGCGGCTATTTCATCAGCCTTGATGTTTATAACGGCTGTGCCAAGAGAACGGTTACTCTTTGCAAGGAAGCCGGCGTAACCCTCACGGGTGCAGGTGCAACCTATCCTTACGGAAAAGACCCCGAAGATAAAAATATCCGCATTGCCCCCACCTTCCCGTCAAGGGATGAACTCTGCAAAGCGGTTGAGATTCTTTGCCTTTGCGTTGAAATTTCCGCAATCGAAAAGATTCTCGCTGAATAAAATTCAAAAGAATTCTATTTTCCTATTATACCGAGTCTTTCAAAGGCTCGGTATTTTTATTTCTGTTATATTTTTGCACTGTTTGAAAAGCTTTATTCAATAACACTGCGGATAAAATAAATAATGAAAATAATTATAATATATTCTTTTTTTACATTGACTTAATCCGACATATTATGCATAATAAAAATATCAGCTAACGGAGGCGATAAAGTGACTGTATTCAATATTTTTACATTGCTTGGCGGACTTGCGTTCTTTCTTTTCGGAATGAACACAATGTCAAACGGTCTTGAGCGTGTTGCTGGCGGAAAGCTTGAATCCATCCTCGGCAAAATGACGGATAAACCCATAAAAGGTCTGCTTCTGGGTGCAGGAATAACCGCAACAATTCAGTCTTCATCGGCTGTTACGGTTATGCTTGTTGGTCTTGTTAACTCAGGCATAATGAAGCTCGGTCAGTCCATAGGTGTTATTATGGGCTCAAATATCGGCACAACCATAACCGCTTGGGTTCTCAGCCTTGCGGGTATTGAAAGCGATAACTTCTTTGTAAGCCTCCTCAAGCCCGCAAACTTTTCTCCCCTTATTGCTCTTGCGGGAATTATTCTTATTATGTCGGCAAAGAAAACCCGTTCCAAGGATGTTGGCTCGGTTATGATGGGCTTTGCGGTTCTTATGACGGGTATGGAGCTTATGAGCACCTCGATGGATCCTCTTGCTGAAAGCGAAAGCTTTAAAAATGCAATGACGCTCTTTAACAACCCCCTCTTTGCACTTGCAACCGGTGCTGTTCTCACAGGTATAATTCAGAGCTCATCTGCAACGGTAGGTATTCTTCAGGCTCTTTCAATAACGGGCGGATTATCCTACGGAATGGCAATTCCCATTATTATGGGTCAGAATATAGGCACCTGCATAACCTCGCTTATTTCAAGCATCGGCGTAAGCAAATCCGCAAAAAGAGTTGCAACCGTTCACGTTTATTTTAATGTTATCGGTACTGCATTTTATCTTGCTTTATATTATATTCTCGATTCAATCTTTAAATTCGCATTTTCAGACCTTGCGATTGACCCTCTGGGCATTGCATTTGTTCACTCAATTTTCAATGTTGCAACAACAATACTCCTCTTCCCCTTTATCAAACAGCTTGAAAAGCTTGCGATTAAAACGGTTAAGGATAAGCCCTCTGACATCAAGGGAGTTTTTCTTGACGAAAGACTTCTTGCAACTCCCTCTCTTGCTGTTTCAGAATGCAGAAACTACACAGCGGAAATGGCAAAAATCGCAGCCCAGACCTTAAACGATTCAATCTCTCTTCTTGACGCTTATTCGCACAAGCTTGCAGACAAGATAAAAGAAGACGAGCAGAAGCTTGACGATTACGAAGATAAGCTCGGCACATTTCTTGTTAAGATTTCATCTCAGAAGCTCACGGATAACGACAGCAACACCGTTTCAACCCTGCTTCACACCATAGGCGATTTTGAAAGAATCGGCGACCACGCTTTGAATATTGTTAAGGTTGCAAAGGAAATATCCGATAAAGACATCAGCTTTTCTCAGCAGGCAAAGAATGAGCTTAAAATCGCAACCGAAGCTATAAAGGAAATTCTTTCCATAACCGTTCAGTCGTTCACGGATAATGATGCACAGCGTGCCCTTGATGTTGAGCCTCTTGAGCAGGTTATTGATAAAATCCTTTCCGAAATCAAGAAAAGACATATCAACCGCCTCACCGGCGGCGACTGCACGATTGAGCTTGGCTTTATTCTTTCAGACCTTCTTACTAACTACGAAAGAGTTTCCGACCATTGCTCAAACATTGCAGTTTGCATAATTCAGATAAGCAAATCCGTATTTGACACCCACGAATATCTCAACGAATATAAGAATGCGGGCGGCGAATACTTCACGAACGCTTATAATGACTATAAGCAAAAATATATTTTGCCCTGAGGTGAATTAAAATGAAAAAAATTATATCGGTTTTATTATTGGTTGTTATGGCTTTTGCGTTTTGCTCGTGCGATAAAATAAGCAGTTTCAAGCCTTTTGAAAATAAGGAAACGCAAGATACTCTTCCCTCAAATGAGCTCGAAACGCCTCAGATTAACACAGTTGGTGAAGGAGCATTAAGCTTTGCTTTCGAGGTTTATAATCAAGACGGCAGCGTGAATTCCGTTACCGTTAAAACAAGCAAAAAAACCGTTGGCGAAGCTCTTATTGAATTGGCAATCATTGAGGGTGAGCAGGGCCCCTACGGTCTTTATGTTAAAGCTGTTAACGGAGTTTATGCCGATTATGACACAGACGGTGCGTACTGGGCATTCTACATAAACGGCGAATATGCCGAAACGGGCGTTGATATGACGGAGATTGACGAAACGGCAGTTTATTCATTCAGATACGAAACCTTTTAAAAAAGCAAAAACGGAGCACACATTGTGTGCTCCGAATTTTTTTATACATCAAATAATAATTTTCCGTATGAGGGATAAGGCCAATATTTTTCGGCGGTAATTGTTTCTGCTTCATCAACCGCAGAGCGAAGGCTTTCCATATCGGGAATAACAACCGATTTGAACATCTCTGCCTGTGCAGCGGTATCGGCACATTCCTTTACCTTTTCGGTATCCGCTTCAAGCTTTGCCGTTCTTTCATAAATAAGTGCCGAAAGCTCTGAAAGCTTTGTTACTGTTTTTTCTTCATATGCGCAATCGGATGCTGCAAAAGCAGTTTTCTTTGCAACCGCAGTTTCGCTGAGCTCTTTGATATATGATGAAATGGCGGGAAGAATATCTTTTTTTGCCATATCAATCATCGTTCTTGATTCGATATTGATTGTTTTGCAGTAAATTCCGAGATAAATCTCATAGCGGGATTCAAGCTCCGTTCTGTTGAAAACCTTGTGGCTTTCAAAAAGCTCAACATTTTTATCTGCGATAAGGCAGGGCAGACAATCGGGAGTTGTGGGCAGATTATAAAGGCCCCTTCTCTCGGCTTCCTTAACCCATTCATCATCGTAGCCGTTACCGTTGAAAATAATTCTCTTATGGTCTTTGATGGTTTTCTTTATGAGTGCGTGAAGTGCCTCTTCAAAATTATCAACATTTTCAAGTCTGTCGGCATATGATTTGAGCGACTCGGCAACGGCGGTGTTGAGCACAATATTTGCACTCGAAATTGAGCTTGAAGAACCGAGCATTCTGAACTCAAACTTATTGCCTGTAAAAGCAAAGGGTGATGTTCTGTTTCTGTCGGTTGTGTCCTTGGGGAATCTGGGAAGAACGTGAACGCCGACCTTCATCTGAACCTTTTCTTTTGCGTCATATGCGGTATCGTTTTCAATCGCTTCGAGAATATCGTTAAGCTCATCGCCGAGGAACATTGAAACTATTGCGGGCGGTGCTTCGTGGGCACCGAGACGGTGGTCATTGCCCGCACTTGCAACCGAGAAGCGAAGCAAATCCTGATAATTATCAACAGCCTTGATTACAGCACAGAGGAAAAGAAGAAACTGTGCGTTTTCATAAGGTGTTTCGCCGGGCTCAAGAAGATTAACGCCCTTGTTTGTTGAGAGCGACCAGTTATTATGCTTACCGCTTCCGTTAACTCCCTCAAAGGGCTTTTCGTGAAGAAGGCAAACCATATTGTGCTTTCTTGCAACCTTCTGCATAAGCTCCATAATGAGCTGATTATGGTCAGCGGCAATGTTTGTTGTTGCGAATATGGGAGCAAGCTCGTGCTGTGCGGGAGCCGCCTCGTTATGCTCTGTTTTGGCAAGAATTCCGAGCTTCCAGAGCTCTTCGTCAAGCTCCTTCATAAATGCCGCAACTCTGGGCTTGATTGAGCCGAAATAATGGTCATCAAGCTCCTGACCCTTGGGAGGCTTTGCACCGAAAAGGGTTCTGCCCGTATATTTCAAATCTTTTCTCTGCTCATAAAGCTCTTTATCAACAAGAAAATATTCCTGCTCGGGGCCAACGGTTGTTTTAACATTTGTTACTTCCTGACCGAAGAGCTTAAGAATTCTTACGGTCTGCTTGCTGATTGCTTCCATTGAGCGAAGAAGAGGAGTTTTTTTATCAAGAGCCTCGCCGCCGTATGAGCAGAAAGCTGTGGGAATGCAGAATACACCCTCTTTAATGAATGCGTAAGAGGTGGGGTCCCACGCTGTGTAGCCTCTTGCTTCAAAGGTTGCACGCAGTCCGCCCGAGGGGAAGCTCGAAGCATCCGATTCACCCTTAACAAGCTCCTTGCCCGAAAACTCCATAATAACGTTGCTGTCTGAAGTGGGAGAAATAAAGCTGTCGTGCTTTTCGGCGGTTATTCCCGTCATAGGCTGGAACCAATGGGTATAATGGGTTGCACCGTTTTCAACAGCCCAATCCTTCATTGCATTGGCAACAACATTGGCAACAGCTATATCAAGACGCTTATTATCCTGAATGGTTTTTTTCATTGCCTTGTATGTTTCTTTCGGCAGTCTTGCCTTCATGGAGTTATCATCAAACACCATACAGCCGAAATAATCGGGAACACTTTTCATCCTTTTATCTCCATTCATTTAGAATACAATTTAGTATATATTTAAAACAACTCAAAATCAAGAATATTTTGATGATTTATTTATATTCTGATAATCTTACAATAACAAAGCCCGCAAAAGCGGGCTTTTTGTAGATATTTGCAATATGAGATTACTGTTTCAAAAAGTATACATTCTCAATTCTTTTAAGCCAGATTGTTCCCGCCGCATCGCTCGGCATAACCCATTCGTTTTTGGGTGAAACACCAACGCTTCCGAGCTTTATGCCGTCGGGCACACAGTTTCTTTTGAACTGCTGGGTAAAGAATCTGCGATAAAAAACCTTAAGCCATTTAAGGATTGTTTCGGAATCGAAATCACCCGCAAACGCTTTGTTTGCAAGCATATAAATTTTTTCGGGCTCAAAGCCGTAACGCAGAAGATTATAGAGGAAGAAATCGTGAAGTGCATAGGGACCAACGATGCTTTCTGTCTGCTGTGCGATTTTGCCCTGTGCATCGGGCGGAAGCAATTCGGGGCTTATCGGTGTGTCAACAATATCCGTAAGATATTCCGCAGCTTCATCAAAAACGCCGTGCTTTATGAGAGCATCAATTATCCAGCGAATAAGCGTTTTGGGAACATTTGAATTAACGGCATACATACTCATATGGTCGCCGTTATATGTGCACCAACCGAGTGCGAGCTCGCTCATATCTCCCGTGCCGATAACTATTCCGTTTGATTTGCCTGCATAATCCATAAGAACCTGAGTTCTTTCTCTTGCCTGGGCATTTTCATAGGTTGCATCATAATTATCGGCCTGCTGACCTATATCCTCAAAATGCTGAAGGCAGGCTTCTTTGATATTTATTTCTTTTGAAGTTATTCCCAACGCTTTCATAAGTGAAAGAGCATTGTTATAGGTTCTGTCGGTTGTGCCGAAGCAAGGCATTGTTATGCCTATAACATCGGTTAAGGGTCTGCCGAGTTCTTTAATTGCCTGAACGCTCACAAGCAGAGCAAGAGTTGAATCAAGACCGCCCGAAATACCTATAACGGGATTTGAGCGTGTTTTTTCGAGCCTCTTTTTAAGACCCGCAACCTGAACTTCAAATATTGAAAGGCATCTTTTTATTCTTTCTTTTTCGTTTGACGGAATAAACGGCAGCTTTTTGACCTTGGCATATTCACCGCAGGATTTTGACTCGTTTTTATTGATTTCAACAACCTCAACACCCTCTGCGTAAAATGCCTTGCACTCATTAAAGAGAGGATTGCCGAGTCTGCCGTGACTGATTTTTTCCGTATCAATATCCGACACTATCATATAATCGGATGAAATATATTCTTCAAGCTCTGAAGCGGTTTTGCCGTTTTCGGCAATGATGCTGTAGCCCGAATAAACAGCTTCGCTTGTTGATTCCCTGCAGCCCGCAGAGCAATAAGCATAGGCACAGATATTTTTTGCGGAATAATTCTTTGCAAAGCCCTTGATAAACTCCCTTTTCCCAACCTTTTCTGCTGTTGCCGAGGGGTTGAGAATAAGCTGTGCACCCGAGAGGCAGAGCAATGAGCCGGGCGAAACGGGAGCAAGAGAATCATCGGATATTTCAACGCCGATTTTCACGCCCGAGCAATCAAAAATAAGATTACCGACGGGTATTTCATATTCTTCCTCCGCACCGAAAATCAGGGATTTTACCGAGCAATCCGAAAGAACGCTGCCCGATGAAAACCAACGGCTTTTGCCCGCATATTGTTTTGGAACAATGCCTTTGATTTTTCCGTTATTTATTATTAAACCGCAGTTATAAACGGCATCTCCGATTTCAAGCGGAGCTCCGATTAACGCAATAATATCTTCATTTTCCGTGGCCTTTGCAACGGTTATTACCGCTTTTTTTGCAGCATTGAGCAAAGCCTTCTGCATAAACAAATCGCCGCAGGTTGCTCCCGTTACGCAAAGCTCGGGAAATACAACTGCATCAACGCTTCTTTTGCAGGCAAGCTCAATAAATTCAATTATCTGCTCTGTGTTGAAATCAACATCGGCAACCTCAACATCGGGCACCGCACAGGCAACTCTGAAAAAATCAAACATATAAAAACCTCTTTTCGGTTTAATGAAAATATTTTACCATATATTTACATTATTGTCAAAATATTTATAAAGCCAGATTGACTTTAAAGCTGAAAACTGTTAAAATTTCTTCTTGGAAAGAAGGTATATTATGTCCCCTGTTCTTACAGAAAATGAAATAAAAAAGCGTGACAGACGCATCATTTTTATCTGCTGGCTTGCCTACACCGCCGCTTATGTTGGCAGACTGAATTATAACGCATCAATCGTTGCCCTGATTGATGACCTTGGCGTAACAAAAGCTGATGCGGGTCTTGTAAGCTCATTTTTCTTTTTTGCTTACGGTGCGGGTCAGCTTGTCAACGGAATACTTTCAAAAAAATACAATTCAAAAATAACGATTTTCGCTTCACTTATAACATCGGCTGCTTTAAATCTGATTATGCCTTTATGCGGTGATATTTCGGTTATGAAATTCATCTGGATGTTCAACGGTATGGCTCAATCCGTTTTATGGAGCACTCTTATAAAAACGCTTTCCGACCTTGTTTCGGATAAAATGCTGCCTAAAGCAATCCTTGTTATGAGCACCACGGTTGCGGTGGGAACCTTTGTTTCATACGGAATATCGGCACTTTGCGTAAATTACGGTGCGTGGCGAACCGTTTTCTATATCGCCTCTGCAGTGCTTGCCGTGAGTGCTTTTGTGTGGATTTCACTTTACGGAAAGAGCAGCAAGAAGGCTGAAGAGATTAAAGCCGAAAAAGAAGAAAAAGTCAAAATGGGCAAAGGTATCATGGCCGCCCTCGCTGTAACCGCTTTTGCGGGCGTTGCAAACGGATTTATAAAAGACGGCATCAACACCTGGGTGCCCTCCGTTCTTTACGAAGAATTTGATGTTTCGCAATCCTTCTCAATTCTTCTCACTCTTCTTCTGCCCCTCATTTCAACCTTCGGTGCGGCAATAATAAAGAAGATTCACGAAAAAATAGAATCCCACGCAGCTATGAACTTTATGATGTTTGCTCTTTCAGCACTTATTTGCGGCGGAATTCTTATTTCAATGAAAATACACAGCCTTGTTATGATTATGCTTTGCTTTATCTGCATTGCCTGCTGTATGGCAATGATAAACAATGTTATAACAAGTATGTTTGCTCTTGATAACCGCAAGCTTCTCAATGCAGGCTTTGCTGCAGGGCTTCTCAACACCTTCTGCTATATCGGAAGCACCGTTACCTCATACTCTCTCGGTGCTGTTTCTCAGGCAAAGGGCTGGAATGCGGTGTTTATAATTATGTTAATAATCTGTGCTGCGGCGGCACTTGCCTGCTTTGCGGGAAATATGTTTATGAAAAAAACGGAGAAATAAAATGAATTTCAGATTTGCTCAAAAAGAAGATGCGGAAAAAATTCTGTTTTTCATCAGACAGCTTGCAATTTATGAAAAGATGGAAAATGAAGTTGTTGCAACAAAGGAACTGCTTGAAGAATGGATTTTTGAAAAGAAAAAGGCAGAGGTAATTTTTGCACTTGAAGATAACAAAGAGGTTGGCTTTGCTCTTTTCTTTCATAACTTTTCAACCTTTCTCGGGCGTTCGGGAATATATCTTGAAGATTTGTTTGTGCTTCCCGAATACCGCGGAAAAGGCTGCGGCAAGGGTCTTTTGAAGGAGCTTGCAAAAATCGCTGTTGAGCGTGGCTGCGGAAGGCTTGAATGGTGCTGCCTCGATTGGAATAAACCGAGCATTGAATTTTATTTATCTCTTAACGCAACCCCGCTTGATGATTGGACAACATACCGCCTCACGGGCGATTCGCTTAAAAAAATGGCAGAATAAGAGGTTGAAGATTATGAAAAAGCCTTCTGTTACCTGGCACGCAGGTGCAATGGACACCGAACCGAACACACTTGAATCAATTCAAACCGCAATCAACAGTAATGCGGAAATAATTGAAATAGATGTTACATTCAGACCTTGCGGTACACCCGTTATCATCCATTCCTCTGCTCCTGCAGAAAACGAAGGTGTTCTTTTTGAGGATGCAATAAAGCTTCTTGCCAAAAGCAGCTGCAAGGTTAATCTTGATTTAAAATCAACCGCAAATCTTCCCGCAGTTGATGAAATAATCAAAAAACACAAAATGATGAGCCGTGTTTTTTACACGGGTGTTTTTGAAACTTGGGTTGAAAAGGTTAAAAATAATTCGGCAATCCCCTGTTATCTGAACTATTCGGTTTCAAGAAAAGAATCAAAAAAAGAGGATGCAGCTCAGGCTGTTGCCAATAAAGCAAAAGCACTCGGAGTTATCGGAATCAACGCAAACTTCAGAGGTGTAAAAAAACAGTTTTCTGATGTAATGCATAAAAACGGGCTGGAGGTTTCGCTCTGGACCGCAAACAAAAAAAGAGAAATGAAAAAGGTTATTAAAGCGAACCCCGATAACATAACAACAAAGCGACCGGATTTGCTTAATTCAATACTAAACAAATAACAAAACCTCTGTGTGCTCAAAAGCGAACACACAGAGGTTAATTTTTAATTCCAGAAGAGTTCATCAAGAGTTTTATCAAGAGCTTTACAAATTGCAATGCAAAGATTGATTGTTGGATTATAGTCCCCTTTTTCTATTGCATTGACCGTTTGGCGTGATACCCCCACCGCATCGGCAAGCTGCTGCTGTGACATATCCTTTGCTGCTCTTGCAGATTTCATTTTAAGATTCTTCATTCACTTCTCTCTTTTCTCTTGACTTATCAACCGCAAGCTTTATTAAATAGTTTATGAGCACAATAAAAATAGTTACGGCACAGAGCATATTGATAAAAGGCATATAAAGCTGCAAAGCCCTCGGCTCATAAGGCAAAGACTCATACGGCAAACCGTTTATAAAATTCTGCATATTTACTGCATCTATAATTCTGATATTCTGCCCAAACAAGTTATTTATGCTTAAAAATCCGTTTATGCTGACTGCAAGGTTTAAAATAACAACAAATGAGGTGGAAAGAATAGTTTTTTGGGGGCTGTCTTTAAGACTCAGCCACGCATCCTTCCAAACACAGACACAGCCAAACACAGCAAGAGAAACCGACGCTGCAACTGAAAGCGGAATAACTAAATCAAATCCGCCTTTTTCGATTGAGAAAAATTCCGCAATCAGCAAACCCGCCATACAGACCAATGCAGTTATAAAACCCGCTTTGTATGCATCTCCTCTTGCCTTTCTCTGTCTTTCATCGTAGCTTGCCTTATTTTGCAAAAGCTTCTCTTTGTTTTTGGATAAAACATAAACAGCCGTTAATACCAACAAAGCCGTAACCAAACCCACAAGAAAGCCTATCATCCACATTTCCATATAACTACCTCCAAAATGCAATTATCCTGAGCTCAATTATACAATAGCATACAAATTACATTTTGTCAAGTATATTTTACTTTTTGATAAGCTTTGTTGATACAATATAATATATATCAAGCTATCTCATCAAACATAATCTTTATCATTTTTGTGCTGTTGAGGGGAATTCCCGTGTTATTGCTGTGATAATACGCAACAAGAAAGCCTCCCTCAACCTCAATTATTGCGGGGTAACAATAGCCGTTACCGAGGTCATCTTCAATATAAAAAATCTTTTCTTTACTGAATGTTTTGCCCTTGTCTGTGCTTACTGCTATAACATAAGGCGTTCTGCCCCAGGGCTCGCTCTCGGGTCTTAATGCGTGCTCGGGCACGGGGTTGAAAACCGCAAGAGTATATTCTCCGCAATCCTTGACAAGCATCGGTGAGCAAGGAGATGAAAAGAACATATTCGGTGCGGGCTCCGACCAGGTAATTCCGCCGTCATTTGAAAAAGCCTCATACTGAAAGCCGAGGCTTGTTCTTATGTAGCACCACACCCTGCCGTCAGAAAGCTCATATAAACCCGGCTCCTCATAGCCGTCGTGATTATTTTTAAAAGGACATTTCAGCTCTGTTTCGGTTTTTCTCCACGAATAACCGTCATCATCGGAAACAACAAAGCATATCTCACCCGGCATAAAATCCTTATGCTCGGTAAGAACGGTATGCCTTGCAAGCGGAAGGATAATTCTTCCGCTTTTAAGCTTTATAACTCTGTCGTTATTTATGACATAATAATCCTGAACATCAAGGCAGTCAAGACAGTTTACGGGCTCGCTCCAGCTTTCGCCCTCGTCGGCAGAACGGGTTAAAACTATTTTATCCGTTCCATCGGCATTTTTTATTATATAAAACGCGCCGATGTCGCCGTTATTCATTCGCAAAAACGAGAAGCTCATTATGTTTTTTGATTCTGCAGGCTTTTCAAAAAGCACCTTTTTATCCGACCAGGTTTCACCCTCATCGCCTGAAATCAAAGCTGAAATATGTGCAACTGCATCATCTTCCCAATCATCACCCGAAAAATCTGTGTATGCAAACATCAGATTGCCGTTTTGAAGCCTTATAAAAGAGCCTTCGCCGTTTCTCGGAGTTTTTTCCGACGCAGCAAGAAAGAGCACCTCTCTGCCGATTTTTTTCATAATATTTCACCCGTTAATCATTTTTGTCATTTTTTCTATTGTACCATTTCAGCAATCCGCTGTAAATACCCTTGAAGTGAAAACAGCTTCCGCTTTTGTTAACTCCGATTTTTGACAGACCTAATCTTTCAAGAATTCCGATTGATTTAAGGTTATTTATATTGGAATAGGCTTCAACAAACTCCAGATCATTTTTGATGTTTTTGAATATAAAACCGTATAATTCTCTGAAAATGCCTTTGCCCTGATACTCGGATTTAAACTGAATTTCTTCCATCATAAAGGTGTTTTCGTTGGTGTAATACTGAAAAAAGCCGATGATAATTTCTCTGTCTTTGATAAGAACAATCTGACGCTCATCACGCTTTAATCCGCCGCTTACGCCCTCATACCAGCACTTATAATCCTCTTCTCTTGAGTTTCCCGTCGGAGCGATTTTCTCCATATTATCGGCAAGGATATTGAAGATGTCGGTTGCCACGGTTGAAAAATCGGATTTGTTGAGATAACTAAACAAAGCAGCACTTTCATATTTCATATAAATAAAGTCTGCTGTTTTATTGAATCTGTCTGTAATGGTATCTCTGTATTTCTCAACAAAGCCGCATTTAAGGTAACACTTTATTGCACGTTCATTCCAAGAACGCACCTGCACCCAAATACCTTTATCCGGATTTCTTTTTTTACATTCGGCTATTGTTTTGTTTAAATAAACTCTGCCTAATCCCCTGCCGCAAAACTGCGGAGCAATACCGATGCCAATATACAATTCTTCACCCTTTTGATTTATGCTTGTATATGCAACAAGTGTTTCTTTATCCCAAAAGCAGAGATAATTCTCTGCTTTTTGAGTTTGGGTTATAGCGGATTGTTTTTTGACTGCTTCTTCATATGTTATATAATCATAAATATTATACGGCGGTTCATACCGCCAACTGCAAATTTGCTTTGCAGCTTCGGAACTCATTGGTTTAAAATTAACTGTTTTCATTATTAAAAACCTTCTCCATTATTGCACTTCCGCCATAATCTTCAATTACTTTAAATCCGTTTTTCTCATACATCGCATATGATACGGGTGTATGCTTAAAAACATTCAGCACCATTTTTGAAAAACCTTTTTGGCGTGCATCCTCCTGAAGCTTCACAAACGCACTCTTTCCGTAGCCCTTGCCCCTGTATTCTTCTTTGATAACATTCTCGGTTACAAAAGCGGCGTTTTCCTCAAAGGGGCTTTTCTGATACCCGATAACTCCGATTTTCTCATTCTTTTAATTCAATACAATATAAAGATAGTTATCGGCGGAAGCTGCACCTTCGGGGAATACATCACGGAATTCTCTTTTTGCTGCTCTCAATGCTTTGAATCTGAATTTCTCATCGCCCGATTTTATCAAATGGTCCGCATAAGCTTTTGCTGACCATTTTGAATAAACACGGAATTCAACGCTGTTCATACGCTTGAAACTGATTTGTTTTAATATATCTTTCATAACTCTCACCTAAATGTTTTTATAAATTCTTCAACCTGCTGCCTTGTTTTGAGAACAACAGTTTTATCTTTATATTTCTCTGCGATTTCTGCATAGGTCTGCCGTCTTTCTTTGTTTCTGCAGCCGAACAAAACAAACTTCACAAACCACCAATTCAAATCATTTTTATATCCTTCTTTTCTGCGTTTTTCTGTTCTCTTGACCGCACGGTAAAAGCAGGTAAGTCGGGGAAGAAGAAGCAAAACTATTAAATCCGCACTTTCGAGGCGTTCGTTATAAAACAGATAATCATAGTAGCCGTCGATAATCCAATCACTATTCGCCATAAAAGCCGAAACCTGCGGCAGCACAAGCGAATCATCAATCGGCTTCCATTCCTTATCCCACTTCACCTCATCAAGATGAAGAACAGGAATATTTTTCCTATCTGATATGTAATCGGAAAGATACGTTTTTCCGCTGCCCGCATAACCCAAAACTGCAATTTTCATAATTAAATCCTTTTCAAATATTCGTCTGCTTCTTCTCTCGATTTAAAAATAACTATTTGTTTATCTGCTTTGTATTTTTCAATCAATTCATATATCTTCGGCAAAGTCGTCTTCGGAAATTCATCAATAAATCTCATAAATTCGGGGTCAGGCTCTGTTTCAAGCCACGGCAAGTCGTAACGACCTTTACCGAGGCGTTCCGATGCTCCCTGCAAACAAACCTCTGTCGGCAAATCAAAAAGAAAAACTGTGTCACACTCTTTAAGACGCATCTCAATAGTTCTGTTATAATTGCCGTCAATTATCCACTCGGGTGTTGGGAATATTTCTGTTATTCTTCGGTCAAATTCTTCTCTCGGAATATGGGTTTTATCGGGCTTATGCCATACGGCATCAAGATAATATAACGGCAAACCCGTGAGCTTATTCAGTTTTTCGGCAAAGGTTGTTTTCCCGCTGCCCGGGCAGCCGATTACAATAACTTTTTTCATATTTTTCTCGCTTTAACTATCAAAAAATTAGGCTTTATATATTCCTTAACAATGGTCGGCAGTTTTTCTATTGCCCATTCTTCGGGGGTGGGTTCGGTAACATCTTCAATTACAAATCCTGCTTTTGCAAGAGCATTTATAATTCCGCTGAATGTTCTGTGATATTTCACAACTCCGTCAACATACCAATGAATTTTTCTTTCACCTTGTTCGCCGTAGTTTGAAAAAGTGTAAGAAATTCGGTTACCGTTTTCGTCTTTATTAAAATGACCGTTTCCGTCAACCGTTGCAGTGATAATCGGATGTTCCTGCGAGAAAAGCAGCTGACCTCCGACGTTGAGAACAGAATAAATATCCTTTGCAAAAGAATTGAAATCCTTGACATAGTGAAACGCAAGAGAACTGTAAATAAAATCAAATGTTTCGCCGAGTTCTGATATATCTGTCATGCTCATATTGCGGTATTCGATTTTGCTGTGTGCGGATTCTTCTTTTGCAACGGCAAGCATCTTTTCGGATATATCAATGCCGACAACCCTCGTTGCACCTCTGCTGACAAAATCAATGCAGTTGTGACCGTAGCCGCAGCCCAGATCAAGAACGGATTTGCCGTTTGAATCAGGCAACAGCTTTGCCATTGCAGGCTGTTCAAGTAAATCATTGTAATTAATCTCATTATCTCTCAATGCCTTGTAGCCGTTGAAAAATACTTCATTGTCAAAAATATTTTGTTTGCTCATAGTTTTCACCTTAAATTCCTTTGGCGTGTTCATTAAAATTACAGCGAATAAAGTTGTTTCGGTAGAGTTATGCAGGGAATGTCGTCCCCGACGCTCCGTTGGTTCGGTTCAGGTTTGCGGAACGCTGAGGACAGAATTCCCTATTGGTTTATGCTTTTTTTACACCAAACAAATTAATCTTTACAATTCAAACCTTTCCTTTATCATTTCTGCAACAACTTCGGGTGCAAGATTTGAGTTGTCAATCTTAATATAGTTCGGGAATGTTATTTCACCATCATAACTTTCAGTGCGGTATTTTTTATCGGTATTAAGCAAATCTTTTCTTGCAAAATCAAGATTTCGCTTTGACGGTTTATTGTTAAGTCGGTTTTCTGTTGAGTTCCTTTCAAGCCTTATTTCTTGTGAAGCAACAAGCTCAACATAATAAACTTCTGCACCTTGCTCTTTGAACAAATCGGAAACATATTTTATGTAATCCCAATCGCCTTGATGGTCGAAAGCCCAGACATAGGTGAATATCATTCCGTAGTTATTGCTTTTTGAAAACTCCTCAAAGAAAACCTGACGCAATCTGTGTACTGTTTTACCTTCATAATATCCAAAAATCTCTATAACAGGCTCAATGGTCATATGGTTATGAAACAGCTTGAGGTCTGTGATTTTTGCAAGTTCTTGCCCAACCGTCATTTTACCGACAGCCAGATTGCCGAATATTATAACTAATTTCATAATATCACCTTCATTGTTCAAATAGTTTTATTTGTTTTTGAATTCAAATAATGTTCCGTAGGAGCTTTCAAAATATAATGTGCCTAAATCTTCGTTTGCTCCGTAAAGATAAAGATTACCGTGATTATCATTTAAAGCTTTTCTCTCATCTTCGGTTGTTTGCGTCAAAAGATTATAGCTTTTGTCACATCGTTCAATCCATAGCTTTTTATATTGTTCATCAGGAATAATTCTGTTTTCAAAATCAGCAACAGTAAATATCTTGTGCCTTTTGCACCACTCAATATCGTTACGATATTGAAGCAATCCTATATCTGACACAACAATTTCGTCGGTATCATAAACAACGGGAATAAGTGCAACACCTGCTTTGTATGCAACATAAGCTCTGCTGTGTCCATCCGTTAAAGTGTATTTGCCGTCACAGAAATCATAAACAGGCAAAGGCGGATACTTTTCGGTATCTTCGGGACAAAACCATTTGTAAATATTATCAAGTTTCTTTTTATTCAGATAAAGCTGACTGACACCTAAATCTAATATCGGCATCAGCTTTATGCCTTGAAATTCTAAACTCATATATGTTTACTCCTAAATGATAAAAGGCACCTCCGAAACGGAGATGCCTGTAATTCACAGAAAGATATAAATTACATCAATCGCAAACGGACAAAACGGCTCTCCGATTCATTGTGTTAATCATCATTGTCATCTTGTCCACCTGCCTTTCAGTAATTTTTTATTTATTGTAACAATATAAGAATAATTTGTCAACAGTTTTCAGTTGCGGTGCAAAAGTGTTGATTTTAAATTCCAAAATGTTTGCAACAGATTCCGAATGGCGCACTTTTATACATATCCTGACAGAATGTAAAGTGCGCAGCTCCGCTGATGAAAAATCAAAGATTTTAAACAAGGGGTTTACCCTTGCGTTGTAGAAAAACTATCCCAGTTTTATATTATTATTTAAGCCTAACGGGCGCCGCTCGGAGAGAAGATTTAAAAATTTTCTCTCCGATTTTTATTAGGGGTTTGGGGAAGAAATTCACCAACAAGCGGTAAAAAACCGACAAGAAAAATTATGAACGAATTGTAAATCGTCATAATTTGAAAATGAGGTTTTTGCAAAAGTGGGTACCCACTCGCCCTGCTTGCAAAGATAGTGAACGGTGAAAACGGAAACGATTTTGCGAGCAGGATTTGCGAGAGTGTATATACACTTGCCCTGCTTGCTAAGTTAGTGAACGGTTGAAAATCGGAACAACTTGCAAGCTGATTTTGGCAAGGTTGTATCCACATTTGCCTTGCTTGCCAATTTAGTGACAAGTGTAAATCTGTGCAATTGGCCAAGCAAGAAACGCAAATCCTACGTAGGTTTGCACTGCTTGCTAAAGAATGAGCAAGCAGTAAAACAAGGTGTTTATCAATAAAGATTTATATAAAAATCAGCCTGCGGAATTATAAAAAATCCGCAGGCTGAAACTGTTTGTAAAATTAAATTATGTCGTATCTTCTGCTTACAATTTCATATCCGTAATCAACAGAAGTGAAATTTCCGTGAGTTTTTGCATATTCACCGTGCTGAATATCATCGAATGGCAACGCACTTTTACTCATTATATCGTTGGTGATGAAAGCGAATATAGTGCGATATAAATTCTCGTTCTCCTTGCCCTCAACAAAACAAATAGCACAGCAGTTGTTCAGTTTCATTCCGTGAACTTCATCAATACCGCATCCGGCAACCGCAATCAAATCTTCGTTTTCAAAAACTCCGTATTCAAGATTGTTTTCATCGAGATAATCTTTCTCGTTGAGCAGGTGATTTATATAACCGTTTTTCTTTCCGTTTGCCCATTTGAGAATTGATTTTTTGTCTGAAGGATTCAGCAAACGGATAACAATTCCGTCGGGTAGTTTTGCTTCAATCGGTTCACCAAAATATAACGCTTGAGGTGTAACTTTCAGCTTTTCTTCAACTCCGTAAGATTTCAGGATTTCATAAATTTCTGTTTCATCTTTTGTTGAATAAAATGTTTTTCTTTGCGGAAATCGTTTTATCCATTCCGATAAAATTTCAAAATCATCCGTCATAATTTCAAGATAACTTTTACCGTTTCCATCATCACCGATTCCAATAAAACCGTTTTTGAAATCTCCGTTCGGTGCGGCGATTTCAAGACCGCAATATTTGATTGTGGTGCAAAAGTAACCGTAACGCTTTGCATCTTTTTCAAGAAGATAATCAATAACGATGTCGGAATCAACAAGTTGAAAATCAGAATTGCTGTGAATGAAACGGGCAGCAACGGTTTGGTCTGTTATCTCACCAAGATACATTATCTGATTTTTGGTTTTGGAACGGTACTCGCTCGGAGTAACTCCGTATTTTTTCTTGAATGCTTTTGTAAAACCTTCGTGAGAATCATAACCGATTTCAAGAGCAATTTCCAAAACGGATTTGTCTGTGGTACGAAGCAATTTTGTTGCATTTTTTAAACGGACATAATTCATATACGCTGTCACGGTAAAACCCGTGTGAGTGAGGAATATGCGATTAAAATAGTCAATGGAAAAGCCTGCGTTTGCGGCAACATCTTCAACGGATATTTCGTTGTCGGATGCATTTTGTTTTGCAAATTCAACGGCTTTGAATATGAGTTCTGTGTTCTCCATAATACATTCTCCTGTGTTCAGATTGATTGTAAAAATCGATTTCTACAACACAATTATATCTGCAAACGAAAATGTTTTCTTGAACAAATACTATTTGTTTGGGTTGTCATATACTGAAATTATATATCTGATTCACCGTCAATTCAAGTGTTGCAAAAACAAACCGATAAAATATAATTATATTTGAAATTCTCACTTTATGTCGTGTTCAAAATCCACGTTTTTTGATATTATCATTGTGAAAGGAGACGAAATTATGGATGTGCAAAAAATAGGTGTTTTTCTGAAAAATCTGCGCAAAGAAAAAGGACTGACACAGGAACAACTTGCCGAGATTTTTGGCGTAGCCGGAAGAACTGTATCAAGATGGGAAAATGCATCGAATATGCCAGATTTAAGTATGATTATTCAAATCGCAGATTTTTTTGATGTAGAAGTCAAAGAAATTCTGAACGGTGAAAGGAATGATGATAAGATGAATCAAGAAACAAAAGAAACGCTTGAAAAGGTAGCAGATTACAACAAGATAGAAAAAGAAAAAAGAATAAAAACTTTTGTTACATCATTTTTAGCAACAATAATTGTCGGAGTAATAATACTGAATATTCAGTTAATTATGTATTCAGATATCAAGTACATTGCAGGCGAAGCAATAATTATATTGGTTGGCAGTATTACGGCAGCTGCTATGACTATAAGAGATGGGCTATGGGGAAAACCAAACCGCATATCTGCAATCAAAAATGATATAATCACAAGTGGAGCTATGGCTGCATTGTTTTCAATTGTCGCAGCATTTTTAATTTACAAATTTACAAATAATATTCAAAGGTCTGTTATATGTGCCATTGGATTCTTTTTTGTGATTTATATTATTGGATTTATTGTTTTACGTATTCTTGCGTTTTTAAGCGACAAAAGAAAAAATAGAACAAATAATATCAGGAAATGATGTGAAGGTTGATATCGATAAGGATATTTCTGATTGATGGGGAATGGTAGATTTTTTATAGAAGTTTATTAAATCCTTATTTTTTATTAAAATGAAAATGAATATTCACAACTCCTTCGGCGGTTAATCCGTCGGAGGAGAATTTTTTTGAATAAATCCTTTTCGGCGATTATGCAAAATTGTAGTTGACAACTATATTTATTTGTGATACAATGATTACACAATATAATATGGGAGGTGAAACGATGGAAATCATCAGCAAAAGGCTGAAAGCGCTCCGTGAAAGTGTGGGTCTTTCCCAAAACAAACTTGCTCAGATTTCGGGAATGAAGCAGTCGAGCATCAACCGATATGAAAACGGCTCGGCAACACCTTCGCCTGAAAATATGGTTAAGCTTGCAGATTACTACGATGTTTCTCTGGATTATATCTACGGAAGAACGGATAATCCGCAAGGCAGACTGTATGAACACAAAACAAAGTACAGCCCCGAAATGGAAAAGTTTGTTGAAATGTGCTTTGACCCCAACTCCAGAGCAAACCATCAACTCAAGGCAACTCTTCTGAAACTTTTGAGTTCTGAGGGGGTGACAGATGATTGAAAGCAGTTATCTACGCACGATACTCCACAGAAGGTCAGAGAGAAGAATCCATTGAAGGTCAATTGAGAGAATGTACTCAATATTGTGACAAGAACGGAATCACGATTGTCCGACATTACATTGACCGTGCATTTTCCGCAAAGACAGATAACCGTCCCGAGTTTTTGCAGATGATTAAAGACAGTGCAAAAGGCTTGTTCGATATGGTTATCGTCTGGAAACTCGACAGATTTTCCCGAAACAGATACGACAGCGCTCACTATAAAGCAACACTCAAAAGAAACGGTGTAAAAGTTGTATCGGCAACGGAAAACATAGCAGACGGACCCGAAGGAATTATTCTCGAATCGTTGCTTGAAGGTATGGCGGAATATTACTCTGCCGAACTTGCGGTAAAGGTAATCCGAGGTCATACGGAGAATGCATTGAAATGCAAATATAACGGCGGTACTCCGACTTACGGTTACACGATTGACGAAGAAAAACATTATCAGATTAATCCGTTGACCGCACCCGTTGTTCTCGATATTTTCAAGATGTACGATGACGGAATGATAATGAAAGAAATCCGTGACCGACTCAACGAACTCGGTGCAAAGACAAACAAAGGCGGCGAAATTGACCTTAACTTTGTTTCGGGTGTTCTTCACAACCGAAGATATATGGGTGAATACAAGTATCGTGATATTGTGATTCCCGACGGAATCCCCGCCATCGTTCCGAAAGACTTGTTTAACAGGGTTCAGGAACGGATGGAGAAAAACAAAAAAGTTCCGGCTCAACGTAAAGCCGAAGATGATTATCTGCTGACAACAAAATTATTCTGCGGAACCTGCGGCGCATTTATGGTTGGCGAAATAGGAACAAGTAAATATAAGAGCAGAAAATACAGATACTACCGATGTGCCAACACAAAAAGAAAAAAGACCTGTAACGCAAAGCACAAATCAATCCGCAAGGATAAGATAGAATATGTTGTTATCAAGTATGTCAAAGAAATGATTTCAGACGATGATTTTGTAAAATACTTTACGGAAATGGCGTATGAAGCACAGGGACAGGAATGCGGTGAGTTGCCGATGATGAGGAAACAACTTGCCGATACCGAAAAGGGCATAGAAAATATGCTGAATGCCATTCAGGCAGGCATTATAAATGACTCTGCAAAGCGAAGACTTGATGAGCTTGAAGAAACGAAAAGAAAACTTGAATTGAGCATAATTCAGGAAGAAATCAAAAAGCCGACTTTCTCTTATGAACAGATAATGTTCTACATAATGAGTTTCAGAAATATTGATACGAATACTCTTGAAGGTCGCAGAGCATTAATCAACAGATTTGTAAACAGTGTAGTCGTTTATGACGACGAAATTCTCATAAATCTTAATTACCGAAAAGGCGCAAAGCGTGTTTCTTTCCAAGAGATTGAAACCGCTTGCGCGGGTTTGGATATATCATCTTTACTCCGACCACTTAAAAGCCTTGTATATCAACGGTTTTCGTTGATGTATGAGGTTTTTTCTTTTAAAAAAAGCATTCTTTTCTAACACTTTTTCTAACACAATCAGAAATTAAGGCAGTTTGTCATTGAATTAGCTATCTTGTTTTTCCGTTCAACATCTAAATGAGCATAGATATTTGCCGTTGTTTGAATATCAGCGTGTCCAAGCCATTCCTGAATATCTTTTAATGTAAAACCATTAGCAACAAGCAAGCTTGCACAGCTATGCCGTAAATCGTGAAAGCGGATATGTCGAAGATTATGTTTTTCTATAGTTCACGGATTTTGAGTGCAATCTACTTATTAAATGTATGAATGAGATTACAGATTAATTCTGAGTTCTGTATTTACTTTTTCTACCGTTCTGATATAATAAAATCAGGTGATTAATTCACTTGAGTTTTTACCAACAAAGGAGAAACAAATATGGCAAAATTAAGAGTTGCACTTATCGGCAACGGCGGTATCTGCCGCGGCAGCCACATTGAAAATTATTATGAAGATGACAGAGTAGAGGTTATTGCTTTCTGCGATATTATCGAAGAAAGAGCAATCACACTCAGGGATAAATATTATCCCGAAGCTGCTGTTTATACAGACTACAAAGAGCTTCTTAAGGACAAGAGCATTGACGCTGTTGATATATGCACGCCTAACTATCTCCACTCCATAATTGCGGTTGATGCATTCAAGGCAGGTAAGCACGTTTTATGCGAAAAGCCTGATGCCATTGATGTTACAGAGGTCCTCAAGATGAAAAACGCCGCCGACGAGGCAGGCAAAGTGCTTATGGTTATAAGAAATAACCGTTTTGCCACAGCATCACAGTACGCAAAAAAGTTTGTTGAAGAAGGCAAAATGGGTGAGATTTATTGCGGACGCTGCGGCTGGCAAAGACGCAGAGGTATTCCCGGCAAGGGTGGCTGGTTCACAACAAAAGCACAGTCGGGCGGCGGCCCTCTTATTGATCTCGGCGTTCATATGATTGACCTTGCCGTATGGCTTATGGGCAACCCCACGCCCGTTGCGGTAAGTGCAAACACATACACTAAATTCGCAGATAACGATACAAGCGATTCAGTTAACTCAAAGTTCGGCGATGCAAAATCCGAAGGAACTTTTGACGTTGAAGATCTTGCAATGGGTATGATACGTTTTGATAACGGTGCCGTTCTTCAGATAGAATTCAGCTGGGCATCAAACATCAAATCCGAAAACCGTTTTGTTGAACTGCGCGGAACAAAGGCCGGTCTCAAATGGAAAGAGAATGAGGTTGAATTCTACACAGAAGAAGACGGTCAGCTTCTTGACATTATTCCTGCTGGTAAGATGGACGGAAACGGACACAAGAAGAATATCAAGAACTTCGTTGATGTTCTTACTGAAGGTGCAGAACCCGTTTTCAAGCCCTCACAAGGTGTTGATATGATTAAAATACTCTGTGCAATATATGAATCTGCAGAAAAAGGCAGAGAGGTTATTCTTTAATCAATACCATAAATTGAGGGGGATTTTATGGATTACAAAAGAGTTTTAAAAACCGATTGGAAGGCAAAATGGATTTGGCTCGATGAAGAAAAAATGAGCAAAAACATATGGCTATGTTTTAACAAAGAAATAAATATTTCACTTGTTCCCGAAAATCTGACTGCAAAAATTGCGGCTGAAAACAAATATTGGCTTTATATAAACGGTGAATGCATTGTGCGTGAAGGCGGGCTTAAAAGAGGTCCTTCTCCCACGGGCTGTTATTATGATGAGGTTGACATTGCAAAACATCTTGTTCAGGGCGAAAATCTCATCAGCATTCTTGTTTGGTATTGGGGCAATGAAGCAAGCTATTCAAGCTCCGATGCAGGTCAGGGCGGCTTGATTTTCGAGGCAGAAAATGGAAATATTTCAATAATTTCCGACAGCAGCTGGAGTGTTAAAAAGCACCCCGCATTCAAAGAGGATACCGGAAAATTGCAGCCTAACTACAGACTGCCTGAGAGCAATATCTGTTATGATGCCCGTGAAGAAATCAGCGTTTGGAACAGTCTGGGATATAATTTTTCTGATTGGAAAAAGGCAACCGAATATGCCGTTGGAGGCGAAGGCTGCTGGGGCGAAACATTCAGCAGAGAGATTCCTATGTTTAAAGATTTCGGTCTGAAGGAATACGAAAACAGCTCCGATTTTGAGGGTAAAAGCTTTAAAATAAAGAAGAAAATCACTCTTAAAATTCCATATAACGCTCAGCTTACTCCGTATCTTGAAGTTGAGGCAAAGGCGGGCAAAAAAATTGTTATTACAACCGAAAACACCCATACCGGCTCAATCCACAGCACATATGTTACAAAAGAAGGAGTTCAGGCGTTTGAATCCCCTGCCTGGTTCAACGGAGAAAACATAACATATGAAATTCCCTCGGGAGTTAGAATAATCAGTCTTAAATACAGAGAAAGCGGCTACAACACCGAATTCTGCGGAGAATTCAAATGTGAAAACAATAATATGAATACTCTTTGGCAGAAATCTCTGCGTACTCTCTATGTTACAATGAGAGATAATTTTATGGACTGCCCCGACAGAGAAAGAGCACAGTGGTGGGGCGATGTTACAAACGAAATGATGCTGACGGTTTACAGCCTTTCACACTCGTCATATCAGCTTTACCGCAAAGGCGTTAATACAATGCTTTCTTATGTTGACCCCGAAACAAAAGTGCTTCAGACTGTTGTGCCCATTAAAAACGATTATTTTGAGCTCCCCTGCCAGCAGCTTGCGGGCGTTGTTGGATTCCTGACTTATTATCTTTATACCGGTGACAAAGAATTCATTGAATCGGTTTATAAGGCATCTGTTGATTATATCAATCTGTGGAAAATGCAGGACAGCGGACTTGTTGAACACAGAAGCGGCTCCTGGGATTGGCAGGATTGGGGCAGCAGAATTGATGTTGCACCTCTTGAAAACGCCTGGTATTACTATGCATTATCAGCTGTTAAAAATATGGCTGAGCTTCTCGGTGACGAAAATACCGCAGCAGAATTAAACGGCAGAATGAACACTCTCTCCAAAGCTTATCAGAAATTATGGACCGGTGAAGGCTACAAGAGCCCAGATAATGAGGGCTATGATGACAGAGGGAACGCAGTTGCAGTGCTTTCCGGTATTTGCCCGAGGGAAAACTATGAAAAAATCAAAGGCTTGCTTTTTGAAACAAGAAACGCAAGCCCGTATATGGAATACTATGTTCTTGAAGCTTTATGCAAAATGGAAGAATTTGCTCTTGCGGAGCAAAGGATGTGCGAAAGATACAGCGAGATGATTGAAGAGGATTATTCAACGCTCTGGGAAAACTGGATTAAAAAAGACGGAACCTCAAATCACGCCTGGACCGGCGGCCCGCTTGTTATTATGAGCAAGCACATTGCGGGAATAAAGCCGCTTACTGCAGGCTATGAGAAAATCGAAATAAAGCCGCAGTATAATCTTCACGATAAGATTTCCTGCACCGTGCCCGCAGTTATCGGAGATATAAAGCTTGATATATCTAAAAACAACAGCGAAACAATAATCAAGCTTGATTATCCCGAAAAATCAGAGGTTGTTTTGCATATTCCCGAAAATGCCGTTATAACTGCAAACGGCAAAAAATATATCGCAAATAATTCAGAATTAAATATTAAACAATAAGTAAAACGGCTTGAACAATTTGTTCAAGCCGTTTTTGTTATTTGGAAAGTTTAATTGTATAAAGCCAATTACTGTCAAGATTATCGGGATTGATTGCGGGGAAAACAATTTCTGCTTTGCCGCCGTTATTTATTATTTCAAGCTCTGCATCGCTGCCGAGAAGTGCAGCTTTGAGCGAGGGGTCATAATCAACAAGCTCAAGCACCTGTGAACCGAAGGGGAAACGGTTGATTATTGCGTAAACATCTTCGCCTTTTTTTGTGTAATAAACACCGTTCTGGAGCTTCTTGGAATAAATGCGTGTGCCGTAAATTGCTTCGCCGTTAACACGGAGCCAATCGCCCACCTGAAGAAGCCTTTCTTCCATAATAACGGGAATTGTGCCGTCTGCTGCGGGACCGATGTTAAGAAGGAAATTGCCGCCCTTTGAAACAAGGTCGCAAAGCATTTCGATAAGCTCCTTTGCACTCAGATAATCGCAAAGGTCTTCATTTCTGTTAAAGCCGAATGACCTGCCGATGCCTCTGCATTCTTCAAAGGGTCTGTCAAGCTCAATATCTTCAATTTTCTTTCCCGCTTCAATATAGCCGTATTCAGTGGTGAAATTGCCGCCGAGCCTGCCTCTTGTTTCCTTGCCCCAACGGTCATTGGGAACTATGAAATCCTTAACGCTCGACTCATTATAAAGCCACTGAAGGAACTCTGTTGAATGCCATACATCAGATGTCTGATCCCATTCCCCGTCGGTAAAAAGAGTGTTGGGCTGATATTTCTCAACAAGCTCCTTAAGCATAGGGATAAGATGCTCTGTTGCATACTGCTCGGGGTTTTTGAGATATGTGGGATGGAACCATTCATAAACCGAATGATAAACACCGAAGCGAACATCAGTCGGTTCGAGTGCATCTTTTAACTCCTTCAAAAAATCTCTGTGAGGGCCAACATCAACGCTGTTCCAGTTCCACGCATAGTCTGTTTTATAAAGGCAATAGCCGTCGTGATGCTTTGAAACAATGTTTATGTATTTTGCACCGCTTTTAACAAAAAGATCTGCCCATTTCTTTGCATCAAAAAGCTCCGCCTTGAAGCCGCCTACAAAATCTTCATACTTGGTTTTTTCTCCGTAAACTCTGTTATGAAAATCGAGCACTTCACCCTCCTGCTCAATCTGCCTCATATACCATTCGGCATAATCGCCTTTCTTCGTATATGCAGGAACCGAATAAAGACCCCAATGGATAAATATACCGAATTTTGCATCGCCGAACCATTCGGGCACGGGGCGTGAATTAAGTGATTCCCAATTATTCTCGTACATTTCAGTCACTCCAATTATTTAAAACGTTATTCATTGCTCGCAAAGCATTCCGTGATAAACACCCATCCAATAAGGAAGAGTATAGGTTGTTGAGCCCTGCATACAGTATGTGCGGTGATAGCCGTCAATATAATAGGACGATGTGTTGTATTTATATAACACTCTTTCATCAGGTGCGGCAACCGCCCAATCAAGCTTTGAGGCTTTAAGCACAAATTTCACAATATCCGTTATTTCAGGCTTATCCCCTAATTCGGGCAAGGCGGGGCTTGTTTTCAGATTATAACTCAGAACAACATTGAAATTCAGACCGATTCGTGAAAGGCTGAGCTGTGCAATATCATCTCTGTTATTATTCGATGCACAGTACATTATCAGATCGGCGGGATGCCTGCTCAAAGACCACGCCGCAGTTTCAACAATGTTTTTGCCGTATGCATCGCTGATTTTTTTATCGGGATATGCAAGCTGATAAATATAATACCAAAGCGGATTTTCGCTGTATTTTATCGAATACCACCAATCATTGATTGCGTTACGGTAATATTTTAATATTTCTTCATCTTCTTCAAGCTGGAACATTACATAAAAACCGAGCATTGCCATTTCTTCCGAAGAATAATTAACTATATATCTGTAAATCGTTTCAACAAGGTCGGTATTGCTGAGCATTCCAACAAGATTGCCGAGCAGCGGAATAGTTGCATCAGCGGCGAAATACTGAATGGCAGCGAGCATTCTTTCATAATGCTGTGCGGTAACCTTTGCATATTCATATGCGGGGTCAAGAGCCGCCATACGGTATTCATCTTCCCACTTCTGGTAGCCCGTAATATAGGCTGCGGTTTTAAAAACGGATAAAAGAACAAATGCGTGAAGCGATGATTCGGCAACGGAGCTTGGCGAAGAGGTAAGCGAACGGCTGAAATTAGCCCAGGTTGTGGGCTGACCCGTTGCATCGCAAAGCATATAGCTGTTATCGCTCAGATGCTGTGCCAGATTATCAATCGCATCAACAAGAATCTCCTTTATTTCGGGATCCTCAGGTGCAATGATGTCATACATCAGCTTGAATAAAAACATATGACCGATAAGTTCATCGGCACTTGTATCGGTTTTATATATAATATCCTCGGGAGATACTTCGGAACCGAGAACATCGTTCCAGAGTCTTTCGGGCACCTTTGCCGATGCATCAACGGTTATGCCCCTTAAATTTTCACCGTTAAGAAGATAACCGCTTTGATCCGGCCGCTTATCCGAAATGCCCGTTGCCGTGCCGTCAGCATTTACGGACCAATAAATATTATCATATCTGCCCACATTTTCGGATTTCAAAGAGAATGTTCTTGCGGGAAAGCCTTCAATAAGGCGTGTTTGCTTCTCATATTCCGCATTTGGGTTTTCATAAGGATTTGACCAATCATTTTTGTTTACCGCCTCATAGAAGCCTTTTCCCTCAAGCTTTGCGGTTGAATTGAGGAAGGTGAGCGAAGCGAGTGATTCATCAAATATCTTTGCAGGGCTCTTTGCAGGAAGAATAACCGATGCATCTCCGCCTTTTTCAAGAGCCTCGCCGGAAAGCCATCTGTCATCGGGTGTGCCGGGTATGTTTTCGGGAGTCTGTCGGCGGATATAAGCCTCGGTTGTTCCCGAACGCATTGATATATAATAAAGCAAAAGAACAGCTTCGGATGAGCTGTATGCGGCCTTTCTGGCTTCTTCAATTTCCTGCTCGGTTGCATTCGGGTCATCACGCAATGTTGCATATCGCATAAGCTCGCCCGCACCGTACATTGAAGTCCACAGGCCGTCATTATCGCTTTCATAGCTTACCCAGCCATAGCTTGTTGCAGTCGCCTGGTCAACCAAGCCGTGCCTGCTCACATTCTGCTGCGTAATACTGCT
Source organism: uncultured Clostridia bacterium (assembly GCA_937880805.1). Classification (GTDB taxonomy): domain Bacteria; phylum Bacillota; class Clostridia; order Oscillospirales; family Acutalibacteraceae; genus CAG-177. Next base: position 9,155 of record CALGRR010000067.1, on the reverse strand, counting down.
TAAATATGAAGCCTTGAGCCTTCCTGACGCTTCCATCATTATGATGTGCGTAACACCTTTTTCCATAACGGTCCATATTCCGTTTTCTCCGTCGGGAACAATGGCAAGAACATTCTGGCTGTCATTTGAATAAAAATATCTGTCACCCATAAAACGCTGCTCAGCATCTCGCTGCGTGGGTGCGTTTTTATCGGTTCTCAGAACACCGTAATCTGTTATTTCCCATATTGCGCCGTCGGCAGTTACAGCTCTCTGATACTGTGAATAATCTTTGATTGAATAAACATAATCGGGAATCGCCTTGCTGCCGTGAGGAAACCTTTCAACCAATTTCTGAAGGTTTTCAACCTCATTGATTCCTTCGTTTGCGTAATCAAGCTTTCGGGTTTTCTGCTCAAGCCTTGTGGGCGTTTCAACAACATTCAGCACAACGCTGTCTGAAAAGCCGCTGCCCTTTGCGGTTACGGTTGCCCTGCCTTCTGAAACAGCCGTTACCCTGCCCCATTTATCAACCGACGCAACAGCTTCGGGCTCAACGCTCCATTCAAGATTTCTGTTTGAGATTTTTTCGGAGAAAACGCATTCAAGAGTTCGGCTGTCGCCGATGCAGAGCTCCCAGTTTTCGGGAACAACAATTTTTAAATCTTCACCGAAATCAAACAGCCCCGTTATCAATGATGAAATCAGAACACAGAACGAAAGAATTAATGAAACTATTTTATTAATCATACTCTCTCCTCCGGACAAAGCAATAATCTCAATTATAAATATAATAGATTTTATTATTTTATTTGTCAATATGAAGTGTAAATAAACCGCTAAAGTTATTGACTTTGGTTGAATATTATGATATTATCTTAAAAAATAAATGTTGTGGAGGATACTACAATGAAACATATCAAGACTCTTGAAACACGCAATCTTTGCGAAAGTGCTAAGAACGGCGGCTGCGGCGAATGCCAGACATCATGCCAGTCCGCTTGCAAAACAAGCTGCGGTATCGCTAACCAGCAGTGCGAAAACACCAAGGAAAGCAAGTAATCAGAAAAGCTGAAATGCCGCCCGTAATGGCGGCATTTTTTGTGTGTAAAGGAGTTTTATTTTATCTATGATACATCAGTATAAACTTAACGGCTACAACATAGTTCTTGATATTTGTTCGGGCTCTGTTCACGCGGTTGATGAAATTGCATATGATATTATTTCAATGTTTGAATCAACCGAGAAAACGGCTGTTCTGGAAAGCATTTGCTCAAAATATCCCGAGGTATCGGCAGAAGAAATCGAAGAATGCTATGAGCAGATTGTTGAATTAAAAGAAAGCGGCAAGCTTTTCACGCCTGAAACCTTTGAGCCTATGGCGGGTCATTTGAAGGCAAAAACAGCGGGCGTTGTGAAGGCTCTTTGCATTCATATCGCTCACACCTGCAATCTCAACTGTTCATATTGCTTTGCAAGCCAGGGCAAATATCACGGCGAGCGAGCTCTTATGAGCTTTGAGGTAGGTAAACGTGCTCTTGATTTTCTTATTGAAAATTCGGGCAGCCGCCGTAATCTTGAGGTTGACTTTTTCGGCGGGGAGCCTCTGATGAATTTTGATGTTGTTAAGCAGATGGTTGCATATGCACGCAGCATTGAAAAAGAGCATAACAAGAATTTCCGCTTCACTCTCACAACAAACGGCGTGCTCATAGATGATGATGTTATTGAATTCGCAAACAAGGAAATGAGCAATGTTGTTCTGAGCCTTGACGGCAGAAAAGAAATTCACGACCGTTTCCGTGTTGACTATGCCGGCAACGGAAGCTGGGAAAAGATAGTGCCCAAATTTCAGAAGCTTGTTGAAGCAAGAGGCGGAAAGAATTATTATATGAGGGGCACCTTCACCCACGCAAACCCCGATTTTCTCAATGATATTCAGCAGATGCTTGACCTCGGATTTACGGAGCTGAGTATGGAGCCCGTTGTTTGTGCACCGGGTGACCCCTCGGAGCTTACCGAAGAGGATAAAGCGGTTGTTATGGACCAATATGAAAAGCTTGCAGAGCTTATGCTCAGGCGTGACAAAGAAAAGAAGCCCTTCACCTTCTATCACTATATGATTGACCTTACGGGCGGCCCCTGCATATATAAAAGAATTTCGGGCTGCGGCTCGGGCACGGAATATATGGCGGTTACTCCCACTGGCGAGCTTTACCCCTGCCATCAGTTTGTAGGTGAAGAAAAGTTTAAGCTCGGCGATATATGGAACGGAGTAAGCAACACAAAAATTCAGAACGAATTTATGGAATGCAACGTTTATTCAAGACCCGAATGCCGTGACTGCTGGGCAAAGCTTTATTGCTCGGGCGGCTGTGCCGCAAACGCTTATCACTCAACGGGCTCCGTTAAAGGTGTTTATAAATACGGCTGCGATTTATTCCGCAAGAGAATGGAATGTGCAATAATGGTTGCAATCGCAAGAGCCTTTGAGGGTGAAGAATAATGAACACTCCGATTTGCGATTTTGTTAATCAATACAAAAAGAGCAATCCCCTGCGTTTTCATATGCCGGGTCACAAGGGTTTGAATTTTCTGGGTGTTGAAGATATTGACATAACCGAAATAAACGGTGCAGACAGCCTGTATGAAGCAAGCGGAATAATAAAAGAAAGCGAAGAAAATGCAGGCAGGCTTTTCGGCTGCAAAACCTTTTATTCCGCAGAGGGCTCTTCTCTCTGCATTAAGGCTATGCTTTATTTAACAGTTCTTTATGCAAAGCAAAAATGTAGGAAGCCGCTTATATGGGCGGGAAGAAATGTTCACAAAAGCTTTCTTCACGCTGCCGCACTTCTTGATTTTGAAACGGAGTGGCTTTATTCAAAGAAAAAGAGCTCATATCTTTCGTGTGTTATTGATGCCGACTTTCTTCAGAAAGCCTTTGACGAAGCCGAGGAATTACCCGTTGCGGTTTATATCACATCACCCGATTATCTCGGCAGCATAACCGATATAAAATCAATTTCAGATGTTTGCAAAAAGCACGGCGTATTATTAATTGTTGACAACGCCCACGGAGCGTATCTCAGATTTCTGCCGTCATCGCTTCACCCGATTGATATGGGGGCTGATATTTGCTGCGATTCTGCACATAAAACCCTGCCGGTTTTAACGGGCGGAGCCTATCTTAATATTTCGGACAGTGCACCAGATTTATTCTCTGTTGAGGCAAAAAACGCACTTTCATTATTCGGCTCAACAAGCCCGTCATATACAATTCTGCAATCGCTTGATTATGCAAACAAATATATATCTGAAGGCTATTGCGAAAAGCTTTCATCATTTGCCGATGAGGTTAACGGTCTTAAAGAATTATTGACTGAGCACGGCTTTGAGCTTTACGGCAACGAGCCCATTAAATTAACAGTAAAAACAAAACCATACGGATACACGGGAATTGATTTTGCAGATATTCTCTTAAAAAACAAAATTGTTTGCGAATTTGCAGACCCCGATTTTATTGTTTTTATGCTTACACCCGAAAACGGTTCGGATTCTCTTTCGGTGCTTAAAAAAGCTCTTTTATCAATAGAGAAGAAAGCAAAAATTGAAGATGCCCCGCCCGAATCCGGAATTGCTGAAAAAGCTGTTTCAATCAGAGAAGCTGTTTTTTCAGAAAATGAAATTATTCCCGTTTCAGAAAGCATCGGCAGAATTCTTGCATCGCCCTGCGTTGCCTGCCCGCCTGCCGTGCCTATAGTTGTTTGCGGCGAAATAATTGATAAAAATGCCGCAGAATGCTTTAAATATTACGGAACGGAAGAATGCACGGTAATTAAATAATCAAAGCCTCATACACCGCTTTTGGAGTATGAGGCTGTTTTTATTGATTTGACTGTTCGGTTGTTAAATTATCTGCCGTTTCAGGTTCAGCTGTTCTTTCTTCTTTATTCACATCCGCTTTTATAAGGCGGTATGCAGCCGCAAAAATCGGAACACCGATAAGCATTCCCCATATGCCGAGAACTCCGCCGCCGAGTGTTACTGCGGCAAGCACCCATAATCCGGGCAGACCTATTGACGAGCCGACTACTCTGGGGTAAATCAGGTTTCCCTCAACCTGCTGAAGAATGATTATGAAAACGAGGAAAATCAATGCCTTTACGGGCGATTCCATCAGAATAAGGAAAGCTCCGACACCCGCACCGATAAAAGCTCCAACAATCGGAATAAGTGCGGTAAAGGCTACAAGTGCACCAATCATCGGTGCATAAGGAAGCTGAAGAATAAGCATACCTATCATACAAAGAGTGCCGAGAATTACCGCTTCCGTACACTGACCAACAATAAAACTGTGAAAGCTCTCATTTGCAACGCCTGCAACATAGGCAATCTTTTTTGCTTTCTTTTCGGGAATATAGCGTTTTTCAAGCTTTTTAATCTGCTGAGAAAGCTTATCCTTGCTTAAAAGAAGATAAAGTGCAAAAATAAATCCGATAATTCCGTTTGAAAGAAGCGAAAAGACAGAGGTTACCGCCGTGAATGCCACATCAACAACGCTGCCAAGACCCGAGGTTAAAGTTTTTGCAATTTCGCCTATACGGGATTTCCAGTCTATCGCCGAAAGGGTGTTGATAATCTTTTCCGAACCAATATCCCATTCTTCGAGCTTTGCAATAAGCATATTTATTGCACCGGGCAATTCATCAATAAGCATTTTGATACACGCAACAAGCTGCGGTGCAACCAAGCCTATAACAAGAGCAATGATTCCTGCAAGAGTTATAACAGCACCTACAAGACAAACGGGTCGTCGGCTTGAAATAACCGATTCTTTTTTTGAATTCGGGAAATAATGCCTTTCATAAAAGCTCATTAAAATATTAATCAAATAGGCGGCAACCGCACCGATAAGCAACGGAGTTGCGGCAGAAAACACGGTTGAAATAACATTTGAAACCGATGGCCAATAGTGTATGCACAGATAAAGAATAAATATACTCAAGCCAACCTTAAAGCAGGTTTTCCATTCTATTTTCGGCATTTTCATTTTCCTTCCATTATTTTTAACATATTATAAATCATTATATTTGCCTTTTCAACACGTATTTTGTTAATATTCCGAAAATATATATGCAAATGTATCAATTTGTATGATTTTACGGCTTTTTTCCGATATTTTTGGGGTTTTGTCTGTTTACAAAACTTTGAAAATTAAGTTATTATCTACAAGGTTAATTTAAAAAGAAAAAATGCAGAGGTAATTATGAGAATTGATACAGAATTTTACAGCAGAATCCATACCGTGCGTGACCTTATCGATAACAGCGCAGAAATGTATGGAGAAAAGGCATTCATAAAATATTTCAAGGGCGAAGAAGTTGTTGAAAAGAGCTTTATTGAGCTTCGTGAAAACAGCCTTGCTCTCTGCCGTTTCATCCGTTCAGTATGCGACAGAAGAATGCATATTGCCGTTATCGGTAAAACATCATACGAATATATTACAGCAATAACAGGCACCCTTGTAAGCGGCAATGTTTTTGTTCCGTTTGCTCCCAACATTTCTGTCGAAGAAGCCTGCGAGCTTTTTGAAGACGGTGACATTGAAGCGATTTTCTATGAGGATGCTTTTGATGCAACAGCAAAACAGATTGCCGAAAAATACGGCAGATTAAAGGTTATTGTAAATATGGCTGACGAATCGTGGTTTGCCGATATATATGAAAAATACGGTTCAGACAGCGAATACGCTCACCTTTCGGATATAGAGCTTGACCCCTCCGAATGTGCAACCATTGTTTACACCTCGGGCACAACGGGAGTCAGAAAAGGCGTTATGCTTTCATCCGAAAATCTTCTTGCAAACGTAACATACACAGATTTTATTCTTAATAAAGATGAAGTTCTGCTTTCGGTTTTGCCTATGCACCATATTTTCTGCATCTCGAGCGACTATTTCTCACCTCTTCTTAACGGCTACACAGTTTGCCTTAACGGCGAAATTGCAAACATCGGCAGAAATCTTCAGACCTTCCAGCCCACAACGATGAGACTTGTGCCTATGATTTGCGAAACGCTTATCAGAAAGGTTAATATTCTTCATAAAAGATTTCCTATGCTTCCTCCCAGAGAAGTTGCGGAAAAAGTTTTTGGCAAAAACATTCGCTGGATTGCAGTTGGCGGCGCTGCCGTTTCACAGAAGCTTGTTGAAGAATACGAAAAATACGGTATTCATATTATCGTTGGTTACGGCATGACAGAAACCAGCCCAAAAATCACAACCGGTGACTATTCAAACAGGAACAAGGGTTCAAGCGGTAAGATTATCAAGAGCCTTTTCGATTTGAGAATTGTTGACGGTGAAATTCAGGTTAAGGGCAAATGCGTAATGCTTGGTTATTATAAAAAACCCGAAGAAACTGCAAAGGCATTCACTGAGGACGGATATTTCAGAACCGGTGACCTCGGCAGAATCAGCGATGACGGCACTCACCTTTTTGTTACCGGCAGACTTAAAAATCTTATCATTCTTTCAAACGGCGAAAATATTTCACCTGAAGAGCTTGAAAAGAAATTCGTTGATGAAAAGGTAATAAAAGAAATCGTTGTCAGCGAAGAAGATAATAAGATTATTGCAGAAGTTTTCCCTGATGCCGAATTTGCCGAAGCAATGGGCATTGAAAACATTGAAGAGTATCTTAACGAAAAGGTTAAGGAAGCAAATGCAGGCGAAAAGGTTGAGCGTGAAATCCAGATTTTACGCATCAGAGAAACTCCCTTCCCCAAAACAACAACAGGCAAAATCAAGAGAAAAACCGTTACATTTTAAATAAAACTTATTCAGTAAGAAAGGACAGATAAAGCAAATGATTACAGAAATTATTGACATCATTCTTAACTACATTGACCCCGAAGAAAAAATAACAGAAAACACAAATATCAAAAGCGATTTAGGCATGTCTTCATTTGACCTTGTCTGCTTTGCTGATGAGCTTTTTGAAAAATACGGAGTATCGCTGACTCCCGATATATTCAGAGAATTCACCACTGTAGGTGAACTGAGTGAATATGTAAGCAGAAACAAATAATATATGCAGCAAGGACCTCCGGTTATGCCGGAGGTCCTGATTTTTTTGATATACTTTTTCTTTAGTATTGCAACACTTGAAATGGTAAAAATATTGATATATAATCTATTTATAAAAGCTTAAAATCAATCTCTTCTGATGGTGAAAATATGAAGGTTATTATTGCTTGTCTTAATTCAAAATACGTTCACGCCTCGCTTTCTCCCTGGTGTTTGCTTGCGGGAGTCCGTGAGTTCTCAAACAATACATATGATATTTCGGTTAAAGAAAGCACAATCAACGGCGACGCGGAAGAGTTTGCAAATGAAATAATAAACGAAAAGCCTGATGTTGCGGCATTTTCCTGCTATATCTGGAATATTACAAAGACTATTGAGATTTGCAGAATAATAAAAGAAAAGCTCGGCTGCAAAATTGTGCTTGGCGGCCCCGAGGCAGCATACCGACCGAAGGATATTCTTGAAAAATACGGATTTATTGATTTTGTGCTTTCGGGCGAGGGAGAATGGGTTTTCCCCGATTTTCTTGATAATCTGAACGGTGATTTAAGCCTTGTTTCAGGTCTTACATACAGAAAATCCGGCGAAATAATCACAATACCCGAAAAAAACTGTACGGGCACTCCCCCGTCACCTTTCTGCAATGATTATTTTAAAAACCTCAACGGCAGAATATCATATATTGAAACTGCCAGAGGCTGCCCTTACCGCTGCGCCTTCTGCCTTTCGGGAAGATGCTCCCCGCTTCGTTTCTTTGATATGCAGAGAGTTAAAGAAGATATAATCAAGCTTTCAAACAGCGGCACTCAGACGGTGAAATTTGTTGACCGCACCTTTAATGCAAACGCCGAGAGAGCCAACGAAATTCTGCTTTTTATCAAAGAAAACTGCGGCAAGGATATTCCCCGAAATGTTTGTTTCCATTTTGAAATAGCGGGCGATATTTTGAAAAAAAGCACCCTCGAAATCTTATCGTCAATGCCTCAAGGTACGGTGCAGCTTGAAATCGGTATGCAATCCTTTAATGAGGAAACATTAAAAATAATTAACCGAAAAACAAACACGGAAAAGCTTATTGAAAACATAAAAAAACTTATAAGCTTCAACAATATGCATATCCATATTGACCTTATTGCGGGGCTTACGGGTGAAGACCTTGAAAGCTTCAAAAACAGCTTCAATACTGCTTATTCGCTGAAAGCACATATGCTTCAAATGGGATTTTTAAAGCTTCTTTACGGTGCCGATATGCGTGAAAACAAAGAAAAATATCCCTGCACATTTACCGATGAACCGCCCTATGAGGTAACATCAACGCCGTGGCTTTCCTGCGATGAAATAAAAATGCTGAAAAACTGCGAAGATGCACTTGACAGATTATATAACAGCGGCAGATTCTTGTTTACCCTTGAATATCTGACCGATGAAACAGGCATTTCACCGTTTGATGTTTTCAACAGCTTCGGAAATTCCGTAAACGGAAATAAAATGAGGCTGAGCGATTACGCCGAGAAGCTTTTCGATTTCTTTTGCGATAAATGCGACAAGGAAGTTTTAAGAGAAAAAGTCCTTTGCGATTTGCTCTGCTGCTCATCATCGGTGCAGATTCCCGAGGTTTTCAAAACCCGTGACCCTCTTTATAAAAGAGCTAAAAGATATTTCACGGAAAACACGGATAATAACATAAAAATTGCAATTCTGCGTTCAACGAATCAGATTTTTGCTGTAAATTACGGCAAAGAAAAAAGCCTCCGTAACAGATATGAAGGCGAATTCCATAATATCAATGAGTTGTGTCTGTAATATTGAAGAAAGTGCTGATTGTTAGTCAGGACCTCCGGCTAAGCCGGAGGCTTGATTAAGCCCTATAAGGGCACTATACGGACGAAACCCCTTAAGGGGCTCTGAAGGGTTTGCCGACCGCATTCCTTTTTCAGCCACCCCTCAAGGGGTTAATTTTATGCTTTCTTGTTCTCGCCACCCGTGAACGGGTCTACATACTCTTTCAGACTCATTTGATCTGCTATTTGATCCTCTGCAAGCTGATTCCTTATATATTCTGCTACTTGCTTTTTGTTTCTTCCTACTG
>CALGRR010000066.1 GCA_937880805.1 uncultured Clostridia bacterium | reverse complement strand
CACGGGATTTCTCATAAACAGAAGCAAGACGCTGTGCATAGTTATCGTAAGCAACGGTATTCTTTTTGTAGAAATCATCAACAGTTACTTCATAGAGCTTTGCAAGTTCGGGCAAGGTCAGAACGTCAGGCAGAGTTGCTGAACACTCCCAACGGGAAACAGTCTGAGAATTAACATTCAGTTTTTCTGCAACCTGCTCCTGGGTCAAGCCTTTTGCAAGACGGAATTTTTTGAGATTATCGCTGAATATATTGTTCATCGTTTTCACCTTTTCATTTTTTCTCGAAGCTTCTGATATGATTATATCATTCAAGTTCAAATTTGATAAGGTCTTATTTTGTGAACAGACTCTTGATTTATGTATAGCTGAATGCAAAAACTCCTCACCGATTGCTCGATGAGGAGTTCATTTTAAATATAGAGGTTAACTTCAATATCTCGCCAGCCTCTTACACGCTTTGTCGGGGATATGGAATAAGCATATTCCTGTGCATCCTCGAGTGTCAGAGTAAACTGAGCGAACTTGAAGAAGTTCTCCATTAGTCCTTTATAGCTGCCTGAGCTGCTGCGAGGCGAGCGATGGGAACACGGAAGGGTGAGCATGATACATAGTTGAGGCCGATCTTATGGCAGAACTCTACCGATGAGGGGTCACCGCCGTGCTCGCCGCAGATACCGTAGTGAAGGTTCTTGCCGCTTGCCTTACCCTTTGCAACTGCCATTTCCATAAGAGCACCAACGCCGTTCTGGTCAAGCTTTGCAAACGGATCGAATTCATAAATCTTTGTATCATAGTAAGCATTGAGGAACTTACCTGCGTCATCACGGCTGAAGCCGAATGTCATCTGAGTAAGATCGTTTGTGCCGAAGCAGAAGAACTCAGCTTCCTTAGCGATTTCGTCTGCTGTGATGCAAGCTCTGGGAATCTCGATCATTGTACCAACTTCATACTTGAGGTCGATGCCTGCTGCTGCGATTTCAGCATCAGCGGTCTTAACAACGATGTCCTTAACGAACTTGAGTTCCTTAACTTCGCCAACAAGGGGAATCATGATTTCGGGAACAAGGTTCCAGTCTGCATGAGCCTTCTTAACGTTGATAGCTGCACGGATAACAGCCTTTGTCTGCATTGCTGCGATTTCGGGATAGGTAACTGTAAGGCGGCAGCCTCTGTGACCCATCATGGGGTTGAACTCGTGAAGAGCACTGATGATAGCCTTGATGTCTTCAACACTCTTGCCCTGAGCTGCTGCAAGAGCTGCGATGTCAGCTTCTTCTGTGGGAACGAACTCGTGGAGAGGAGGATCAAGGAATCTGATTGTTACGGGGTTGCCTTCAAGTGCTTCATAAAGAGCCTCGAAGTCGCCCTGCTGATAGGGAAGAATCTTATCAAGAGCAGCTTCTCTTTCAGCAA
>CALGRR010000065.1 GCA_937880805.1 uncultured Clostridia bacterium | reverse complement strand
GAAGGCAGCAAGGTTTTCTCAAAGAACCTTATGAAAAAATACGGCATCCCCACCGCAGCATATGAAGTTTTTGACGATGCCGAAAAGGCTCTTGCCTATATTGAAACAGCCCCCATTCCCACCGTTATCAAGGCAGACGGCCTTGCACTCGGAAAGGGCGTTATCATCGCAATGACCCGTGAGGAAGCTGCAGATGCTGTTAAATCCATTATGCAGGATAAGCAGTTCGGCGAAAGCGGCAACAACATTGTTATTGAAGAATTCCTTGAAGGCCCCGAGGTTTCGGTGCTTTCATTCACAGACGGCAATGTTGTTATTCCTATGATTTCTTCAATGGACCACAAGCGTGCAAAGGATAACGATGAGGGTCTTAACACCGGCGGTATGGGCACCATCGCTCCCAACCCCTATTACACCGCAGAGGTTGCCGAGAGATGTATGAACGAAATCTTTCTTCCCACAATCAAGGCGATGAATGCCGAGGGAAGAACCTTCAAAGGCTGCCTCTATTTCGGTCTTATGATAACAAAAGACGGCCCCAAGGTTATCGAATATAACTGCCGTTTCGGCGACCCCGAAACCCAGGTTGTTCTTCCTCTTCTTGAAAGTGACCTCTTTGAGATTATGAAGCACGTTGCAAACGGCACTCTTGCCGATGCCGAGGTTAAATTCAGCGAAAAATCGGCTTGCTGCGTTGTTATGGCTTCAAACGGTTATCCCCGGAAATATGACAGCGGATTTGAAATCACAATGCCCGCTGATAAAAATATTTATGTTGCAGGTGCAAAGCTTGCAGAAGGTAAGCTTCTTACCGCAGGCGGCAGAGTTCTCGGCGTTACCGAAACAGCAGCTACCCTTGCAGATGCGGTTGCAGCAGCTTACGAAACAGTTAAAACAGTTAATTTTGAAAATGCCTATTACCGCAAGGATATAGGCAAGAAAGCCCTGGAGGTATGATAAATTATGGTATACAGAGCTTATGTTGAAAAAAGAGAGGGTCTTGCAAACGAGGCTCTTTCGCTCAAAAACGAGCTTGTTTCCCTTCTCGGAATCAAGAGCCTTGAAAACTTAAGAATTCTTAACCGCTACGATCTTGAAAACATCAGCAAGGAGCTTTTTGACTATTCAAAGCAGACAGTTCTTTCCGAGCCCCAGCTTGATGAAATCAGCGAAGAGCCCAACCTTGAATGCGACAGACTTTTTGCCGTTGAGTTCCTTCCCGGTCAGTTTGACCAGAGAGCAAACTCCTGTGCAGAATGCATTCAGCTTATCTCAAAGGGCGACAGACCCCTTGTTAAAACCGCAAAGGTTTATTGCCTCTACGGCAACATTTCGGATGCGGAGCTTGAGCAGATTAAAAAATATGTTATCAACCCCGTTGAAGCAAGAGAGGCTTCACTCGAGAAGTTTGAAACTCTTGCAACAGAATATGTAATTCCCGAAACAGTTAAAACTCTTGAGGGCTTCATTGAGCTTGATGAAAAGGGTCTTGCAGATTTTGTTTCGGAATACGGTCTTGCTATGGACCTTGACGACATAAAGTTCTGCCAGCAGTATTTTATCGGTGAACACAGAGACCCCACAATCACCGAAATCAGAATGATTGATACATATTGGTCAGACCACTGCCGCCACACAACCTTCCTCACAAACATTGATTCCGTTAAGTTTGAGGATGAGCTTCTCCAGAAGGCATATGACGAATATCTTGCCGCAAGAGATGCTATAGGCAGAACAAAGCCCATCAATCTTATGGACATCGGCACTCTTGCCGCTAAATATATTAAAAAGCAGGGTCTTCTTGAAAAGCTTGACGAAAGCGAAGAAATCAACGCCTGCACGGTTAAGATTGATGTTGAAATCGAAGGCAAAACAGAAAAGTGGCTTCTTCTCTTCAAGAATGAAACCCATAACCATCCCACAGAAATCGAGCCTTTCGGCGGTGCTGCAACCTGCATAGGCGGTGCAATCCGTGACCCCCTTTCAGGCAGAAGCTATGTTTACGCAGCAATGCGTGTTACCGGTGCGGGTGACCCCACAGTTCCCGTAAGCGAAACAATCGAAGGCAAGCTTCCCCAGAGAAAGATTGTTACAACAGCCGCAGCGGGCTACAGCTCATACGGCAACCAGATCGGTCTTGCAACGGGCATTGTTGACGAGCTTTATCACGAGGGCTATGTTGCAAAGAGAATGGAAATCGGTGCTGTTATCGCAGCAGCTCCCGAAGAGAACGTTCGCAGAGAAAGACCTGAAGACGGCGACGTTGTTATTCTTCTCGGCGGCAGAACAGGCCGTGACGGCTGCGGCGGTGCAACCGGCTCATCAAAATCACATAACCTTAAATCACTTGAAAGCTGCGGTGCTGAAGTTCAGAAGGGTAATGCTCCCGAAGAAAGAAAGCTCCAGCGTCTTTTCAGAAACAAAGAAGCTTCACAGCTTATCAAGCGTTGCAATGACTTCGGTGCAGGCGGTGTTTCCGTTGCCATCGGTGAGCTTGCAGACGGACTTGAAATCAACCTCAATGCAGTTCCCAAGAAATATGAGGGTCTTGACGGCACGGAGCTTGCTATCTCCGAAAGCCAGGAAAGAATGGCTGTTGTTGTTGAAGCAAAGGATGCAGACCGTTTCTGCGAGCTTGCAACAAGCGAAAACCTTGAAGCAACAATCGTTGCAACAGTTAAAGAAAAGCCCTATCTTGTTATGTATTGGAACGGCAAGGCAATAGTTAATATCAGCCGTGAATTCCTCAATTCAAACGGTGCTCCCAAGCATATTGACATTGCTCCCGCTAAATTTGAAAGCTACGATAAGGAAATCGGCGGCTCATTTGCAGATATGTATACAGAGCTTGCAGGCGACCTCAACATCTGCTCAAAGAGAGGTCTTTCCGAGCGTTTCGACTCAACCATCGGTGCAAACACCGTTCTTATGCCCTTCGGCGGCAAAAACCAGCTTACTCCCATTCAGGCAATGGTACACAAGGTTTCCGTTGAAAAGAAAGAAACCGAAACCTGCTCGCTTATGTCCTGGGGCTATAACCCCTTCATCACCGAAAAGAGCCCCTATCACGGTGCTTACCTTGCAGTTGTTGAAAGCGTTTCAAAGCTCATCGCTGCAGGTGCGGGATTTGAAGAAGTTTATCTCACATTCCAGGAATACTTTGAGAAGCCTCAGAAGGATCCCAAGCGTTGGGGCAAGCCTCTTGCAGCACTTCTCGGTGCTTTCAAGGCACAGATGGATCTCAAAATCGCTGCTATCGGCGGCAAGGACTCAATGAGCGGCAGCTTCGAGAAAATCGATGTTCCCCCCACCCTTGTTTCATTTGCGGTAACAACAGAAAACATCAAAAACATCGTTTCACCCGAATTCAAGAAGGCAGGCAGCAAGGTTGTTCTTATCAAGCCCGCTTACACAGCTGATAATCTTCCCGAAACCGCATCTCTTCTTGAGGTTTATAACCTTGTTCATTCACTTGTTGAAAGCGGCAAGGCTGCTGCTGTTTACACTCCCACAATCGGCGGCGTTGCAGAGGCAGTGCTCAAGATGGCAATGGGTAACGGCATCGGCTTCAAGTTTGATGACGCTCTTTCAATGAACGATATTTTCGGCTACGCATACGGCTCATTCATCGTTGAACTTGCAGAGGATGCAGACTGCGGCATTCTTCTCGGTTACACAACCGAAGAAAAGGCTCTTGTTTACGGCGGCGAGGCTCTTGAAATGAGCAAGCTTCTTCCCGTTTATGAGGATAAGCTTGAAGAAATCTATTCCTGCAACATCAAGATGCCCGAAAAGAAGATTGAAACCTTTGATTTCAAGGCAGCTTCATTTGCAAAGCCCGCAATCAGAACTGCAAAGCCCAAGGTTCTCATTCCCGTATTCCCCGGCACTAACTGCGAATTCGACTCGGCTAAATACGCCGAAAGAGCAGGTGCCCAGGCTGATATATTTGTTATCAACAACCTTTCATCGGCAGGCATTGCTCGCTCCGTTGAGGATTTCGCAAAGAAAATCGGCGAAAGCCAGATTATCTTTATTCCCGGCGGCTTCTCGGGCGGTGACGAACCCGACGGTTCAGGTAAATTCATTACCGCATTCTTCAGAAATGCCGAAATCAAGCAGGCTGTTACAGAGCTTCTTGAAAACCGCGACGGTCTTATGCTCGGTATCTGCAACGGCTTCCAGGCTCTTATCAAGCTCGGTCTTGTTCC
>CALGRR010000064.1 GCA_937880805.1 uncultured Clostridia bacterium | reverse complement strand
AACGGTTATCAAAGCCATAAAAGCTAACGTAAATATTCTGTCTAAATCCATAATTCTTTCACCTGCTGTCGTTATTTGTGTGTTTGGCTTCTTTTGGTTAAGCAAAATTAACAACTTTCTTTTTAATACGATTCTCAATTTTCTCAAGCTCGGCCAAAAGATAAGCTCTTCTGGCTTCATCATTTTTACGGCTTTCAATATCCGCTTTAAGCTCTTCACGGGTTACCCTCCAGCAGTCGCCTATTTTATATCCGGGTATTTCTCCGCTGTTAAGCTTCTTGTTTATATTCGGCTCCGAGAGCTGAAGCAGATTACTTACATTAACAGGTGTTAATTCATCGGGCAAATTGCCCCAGTAAGCATCTGATGAATATTTTTTTGCCATAAGTATTTACCTCCGTTCTTTAATTAATGGTCGTTCTTTGTGTGATTGGCTTCTTGTAAAACCGTTCAGTTTTCTGAACTGCTGGCGCAAAAAAAATAAACAGGTATCTCTGTTTTGGCAATACCCAAAATATCACAAGCCTTATTAATTTCAGTTGTTGTAAAATCAAGCTTATTGTTTAATCTCTGTGATATAGAGACTCTTCCTAAGCCCATCCTCTTTGCAAATTCATCCTGTGTTTTGCATACCTCTTTAATTTTTCCGCTTAATTTACTGTAATCAAAACTCATAAAATCGCCTCCTTTGATTTGTTTAGTTTTCTGAACTGCTTTTAGATTAGCACACAAAAAAGACTTTGTCAATATGTTTTTTCACATTTCTGAACTTTTTTTATTTTTCCGCTTCTTTTTGTTGCATTTTCTGAACATCTGTGCTATTATAAATTCGAGGTGATTTTGTGGCTACAATTTCAGAAAGAATAAAAGAAGGTTTAGAGCTTCGCAAAATAACACAATCTGAGCTTGTTTCACTTACAAAATTGAATAAATCTTCTATAAGCTCTTACTTGTCAGGAAAATATGAGCCAAAGCAAAAAGCGATATATTTAATTGCAAAAGCGCTTAATGTTTCAGAATCATGGTTGATGGGTTATGATGTAGACTATAAAAGAAACGCCCCCGAAACCGAAGTTCCGAAGGCTGATGAACGATTTGATAAAATATGGTCTATGTATTCTTCTCTTTCTGATGAGGACAAGGATGCTGCTGATAAGTATCTTGCTTTTCTTTTAGATAATCAAAAAAACGGTTGATATTATTTTGGTTTAATTTTTCGACTGCTTTTTTCAATTCTTCCTTTGTCAATTTGTTCACCCCTTGTTTTTCGAACATTTGTTCTGATTTTTATTTTAACTTCCTTTTTCAGTTTTGTCAACCTCCTTTTTTGTGGATTTTGCGTAACCTATATATTTATGATGAAAAAAACAAAATGTTACGCAAAAAACGAGTTTTTTCCGTTATAACGGAAATTTTTCAGACTAAGAATTATTTTTTGATATAAAAGAGCTCCGAAGGCTCAACATTTAACGCCTCGGCAAGCAAACATATTGTCATAACGGTCGGATTCCCCTTTCCGTTTTCAATATGATTGATTTGTGATTTGCTGACCCCTGAAAGATCTGCAAGCTGCGTTATCGTCAAACCTGCGGCAGAGCGCAATTCATAAAGTCTGTAAATAATCTGCATATCATCACCTATATTAAGGTGTGCATTTTATGCCGATTCTTACGTAATAAAATAAAAAAATCGCCTTTCGGCGAATTGCGGGAAGTGAAAAAATGTCCACTTTGGAATTATCTAAGAAGTTAGGGTTAACCCCTTTAAGAAGTGAAACTGAAACACCCTTATTTTATCGTGGTGTTTCAACACATTATAAAGATACTCCTTGTAAACTCATTAATCTTTCCTGTGAGCAACCGAAAATTGTCACCATTGAACTTGAGGGCAAACCGTTAGATATTTCTCTTGATTATCTTCTGGAAATGCAATCCGCCCATCGTGAAGAGGAAAGACAAAATAATAAAGCAGGTGCAACTGCAAGACCTTCGATGGGTGAAAGTCTCTGTTCTTTACCTTTATCATTTTGCCTATTAGATTTGGAAACAACAGGTTTTTCTTCTCAGTATGATGATATTATTGAATTTGGGATATTAAAAGTAAAAAACAAGGAAATTATTGATTCTTTTTCTTCTCTCGTTCGTTGTGAGAGTCCACTTGATCCCCATATCACCCGAATAACGGGAATCACAAATGATATGCTTGAAAACGCTCCTGCTCTCGAAGATGTTCTGCCTGAAGTTCTCGATTTTATAGGTGATGATATAATAGTTGGGCACAATATATCTTTTGATATAAGATTCATTTACGATAAGGTTTTTGAAATCCTCAATAAACCTTTTTCAAATAATTATGTCTGCACTATGCGATTTTTCAAAAAACTTCACCCTCTTTTACAACACCACCGCTTGTCAGATATGACAGAATTCTATAATATTTTAAATCTGAATGCTCACAGGGCTCTTTCTGACTGTCAAGCAACATTTAAGAGTTATTTACAAATATATGATGAGGTTGTCGAAACATTCGGTGATGCTTCTCTTCCGACATCTCAGAGAAAAATTAAAACATATGTTGAACAACCCGCAAGTGATATTTTTGTTGATGTTGATTCTTTAAATTGTCACGATAATATATTTGAAGGAAAGCAATGTGTATTTACTGGAACGCTCAGTTTTGCTTCCCGTTCAGATGCTTCTTCAATTGTAAGCCAACTCGGCGGTGTTGTTAAAGATTCTGTTACAAAACAAACAAACTATCTCATTCTTGGTAACTATGATTATGTTAAGTCAATAAAAAACGGCAAGAGTAATAAACACAAAAAAGCCGAAGATCTTAAAGAACAAGGATATGATATTTCTGTTTTACCTGAATCTGTATTCATAGATGCTATAATGCCTTTTGTTAAATTTGGAGGAAACCAATGAACGAATTTGAACAATTATGCTTTGACTTTATAAATAATTCTGCTCCCGAAATTGTAACCAATAACGGAGAATTCAAGCTTATTGCAAATGATAATAAAACTCGAAAACAATTCAGCTCTATTTTCTTTGTTGCAAAACCTTCTGTATATCGTTCTGCACATGATTTGAACATTACCATTGCAACTGTAAAGAAGAGCGGAAAATCTCTCTTCATTATGTTTTCAAAGCGTTTTCAAAAGCTTTTTGATGATTATAATATTTCTTATTCTTCAATTGAATCTGAAAACTTTATAAGGCTTGATTCTCTTCAAATTCACTCCGCAATAAATGAGGTTGCATTTTCAAAAATAATTGAGCAAATTGTTTTAAGCTCTTTCAATTTTGCCTCATACGGTTGTTGTTCAAGATATAAAGAATGTAGCAACCAAAGGAAATGCATTCACCCCGACTATTTTTATGCTTCCGCTTCTTGCCAATATAAAAAGCACTTGGAAGCAGGCCAAATCTTTTATTAAATAAAAAAAGTCCTCGATGCGCCAACACCGAGGACCCAGAAGCCAATCACACACCGAACGACCAGAGCGGATTGGTATATATTATTATATACTTTTCTGCTCCTATTGTCAAGAATAGGAGGATTTTTTATGACCAAAAAGCAAGTCAGAAGCGACGGCAGATTTGCCGTTCAGGTTTATCTTGGAAAAGATGAAGCGGGAAAGCGAAAATATAAAACCGTCTACGGCCAAACTCAAAAAGAAGCTCAAAAGAAATCCGATGAGCTTCGCACTCAGCTCGGCAAAGGTCTTGACGTATCAAACAAAACAAAAACCTTTAAGGATTGGTCAGAACTGTTTCTTTCTTCACAAAAAGCAAATCTTTCCCCTTCAGAATATGAATTAAAGAAAAGCAGGGTAAATTATTTTTATGATTTTTTCGGCAACTCCCCTATTGAATCAATAAGACCTTTTCAAATCGAATCCGCTTTGAATGAGCTTGCAAAAGAAAATCCAACTACCGGGAAACCGTCTGCAAAGAAAACCGTTACAGTTTATAAGCAAGTATGCGGTCAGGTGTTTAAATTTGCAATTAAAAACCGAGTTGTCGAATATAACCCCGCCGAATATGCTGAACTGCCTAAAAATTCACCGCAAAAGGAACGCAGAGCATTAAGCTCAACAGAGCGAGAATGGATAACAACCTATTCAGGAGATAATAAGCGTGCAAAAAGAGCCGCAATGATTGCAATGCTTTGCGGTTTGCGTCGTGGAGAATTAACTGCATTAACGTGGAATGACATCAACTTAACAGATAAAACTCTGACTGTTAATAAGAGCTATGATTTCAAATCGAATACTGTTAAGCTCCCGAAAACAGCTGCAGGTGTCCGAATAGTCCCGATGCCCGACCCTCTTGTTGAATTTTTGAAAAACGAAAAGAGAGAAGCAATAAATGTTTTGGTCACAAAAAGCGGGAAGATAATGACGGAAACCGCCTGGAAGCGTATGCTCGAAAGTTTTCTTGTCGATCTTGAAATTGCTCACGGCACAGGTAAAAAGAAAAACAAGTGTGCTCCTGAGCCAACAGTTTTTACAATTCAGACTTTCGGATGGCACGATTTGAGACACACTTACGCAACAGTTTTATTTGAAGCGGGTGTTGATGTTCTGACTGCACAATACTTGCTCGGACACGCTTCCGCTAAAACAACAATGGAAATTTATACTCATCTTTCCAACGAACAAAAGCATCGTTCTATCATAAAATTAAATGCTTTTTTATCGCAAAATAATAATTGCAAGTCAAATGCAAGTCAGACGGGTTGAAAACATCCTTATATATAGCGGTTTTCGAGGTTTTTATATGTTCTCTCCAAAACCGCGTGCCGAGGGTTCAAGTCCTTCTGCCCCTGCCACGAATAAGTCCTGAAACCGTTGATATATAAGGGTTTCAGGATTTTTCTTTTCGAAAAATAATTTTTTCTAACACTTTTGACCCTTTTTTCTAACATTTTTCTAACACTTTTTCAGGCTTTGTTTTTTAATCGGCACAACTTTTGTGTTGATTTTTGCTTTTTTAAAGCCTTTTTCCGACCCTTTTACGGGGTCTTTTTTTGTTTCTGAAAGGGTCTTTTCTTCAAACACTTTTTCTGACACTTTGTCCTCATTTGCCTCTTTACCTTCATTGAGTTTATCAAGAGTGTCTGCAATGATGATTTTTGAACTCTTATCAACGTGAGCATAGAAATTAAGTAAGGTATATTATTAAATATAATTCGACAAATTGGAATTTGTCAGTATTACAACCTCTTTATCTCATTGGCAATCACAGCCACATCCTTTGCGTTGGTATCAATTTTAATGGTATTGAGTGCTTGATACATCGGTATTCTTGCTATGCTTCGCTCAATTATATCTTCAGAACGGATACCTCTTTCTACATCCATTGCCAATCTTTCACACAGAGTCTTTTCATCCGCTACAAGCGAGACGCATTTCACCTCACAGTTCTGTGTATCCAGCTTCTCAAGTATGGAATTGATAATACTCTGCTCGTGCATCACCCAACAAAAAATGATATTCTCGTATGCAGAA
>CALGRR010000063.1 GCA_937880805.1 uncultured Clostridia bacterium | reverse complement strand
CCGGCTGCGACAGTCTTTTTGTGCTTGACCGGAACCAATACTCCCAACAGGATACCAATGGAGCAAAGGCAGAATTTAAGACCCGTAAGCATTTTCCAATCTCTCGATTGAATGTAGTGGTCTGCACATCTAAACAGTTGTTTCATCGTAAAAACCTCCTGTGTTTCTGAGATTATGACAGATATGAGAAGCTACAATACTATCTACAACATATTACATTTCTTTGCCTGCCCACCGATTCTTTGCAAGGAAAATTGATAGGAAAGTAATCACCCCTGAAATCAGCAGGAACATAAGGGAGATACCATCTTTAGCCACTGCATATACATCAAAGTATTTTAGAGGTGTTAAATAAAACAGAGCCGGAATACACAAATATTCTGCCACAAAATAAATACAGTAAAATACTATTAAAGCGCCAAAGCCAAAAAGCATAGCCTGTTTGTAGGATTTGCAGAGACTGGATACCCAAAAACCAATCGAGTATAATATGATTTCCGTCAGAAAAAGCCCAACAGTTGTCAACAGAGCCGCATTCTTTTGATCCAGTCCACCCAGAGGAGCGATTGCAGTATAGTAATTACATACACCGCTGACAGCTGCAAGAATAAATAAATTACATACGTTGGCGGCAGCTTTTCCTATAACAATCTGATTTCTGCCTAAAGGTTTTGTGAATAGGTATTCTGCTGTTCCTTGCGTTTTTTCTTTTGCAATGCTTGAAATGCCCAGATAAATCGCATAGGAATAAGCGAGGATTGCCACCCAAAAATAAATACAGCCATACCAACCCAATGCAGTGTTAAGATCTTCACTAACACCAAACATCACCATCAAAATTCTTGGAAAGTCGTTTAGCATTTCTACCAGAATCGGTAAGCTGTCTTTTAAGGAAAGATACTCTATGTACGCAAAGACACAAAGAAGAATGATTATTCCAAGCCATATCAACAGTATTTTCCTTGTAAGTTTCAGTTCCTTTTTTATCAATGATATCATGTTGTTCCCCCCCTATACTGCTAATTTAATGTCTTTCTTCATCAGAATCTTACGAGACAGGAAGAAAAATACAGTGAGTAGAAGCACATACCACAGAAAATAATCCCATTCATAAAAAGAGTTCTCATGAATGTGAGCTGGATGAAAAAACGAAAATGGAGAGAGGTAACTTATTATTCTGCTTCCAATCGTTCTTGAAAAAGCTGTAATACAGTATCCCATAAACACAGCCAAAGATGCTGTCAGCAAAGGAGAACGATTGTTAGGATGCCAGCATCCTAACAATACTCCCATCCCTCCAAAAATCAAAGTAACAAGTGGGAAGGAGCCAGCCAACAGAATAAATTCTAACATAGAGAAGCCAGATTCATACACAATCATTGCTATAAAAGACGCAAGGATATATGCAGCACTCGTAATGCATGTGCCGACAAGTAGACAAAGCACCTTTCCTTTATAAATTTGAATACGCCCGCAGGGTTTTGTGAACAGGTATTCTGCTGTGTTTTCGGTACATTCTTTTGTAAACAGGGATAAGGCAAAGTGCATCCCGAAAATTCCGCCTGCCAAAGCAAAAAACGCATTAAGAAATCCATACATTCCCAGAGGTTCCAAGAGCAGTGCGAGAGAGATGCCGACAGTTTCAAAGAATCCACCCTCTGCAAAGTTTTTAGGCAGAAGCTCTGGCGTTTCAATCATGCTGTAATAGACAGGTATCATAGAGAAAATACAAACGGCAAGGGAAAGACCCCAAATCAGAATATATTTTCGACTACGTTTCCACTCATAATGAAATACAGTCATAGTGTCACCTCTCATTCGTAATAATGAAGAAAGATCTCTTCTAAAGACGGTTCTTCAATCAGAATATCAACCAAAGGTAGTTTATGTAGTTTTTCCATGATGGTCATAACATTGCCATTAAACATAAAAGAAATGGAATTTTGATTCTGTTCCAGGTTGGCAATTCCTGGGATGTCGAAGAACTGCGCAGGGACAGGCTCCTCGGTGGAAAGCGAAATCTTTTTATACCCGTTTTCACGCAATTCCTTCATGGACTGTATAGCAATGAGACGACCTTCTCTCAGAATACATACACGATCACATAGCTTCTGCACTTCGCTCAACACATGAGAGGAAAACAGAATGGTTGTTCCACGGCTGTTTTCTTCTCGAAGAATTTCATAGAATGTCTGTTGGACGAGTGGATCAAGGCCGCTGGTAGGCTCATCCAGAATCAGAAGTTTTGGAGAAGGTAGTAAAGCGGACACGATGCCAACTTTCTTTTTGTTGCCTAAAGACAAATCTCCGATTTTTCTGGACAAATCCAGATTCAGTCTCTCAGCCAGTTCTTCTATTCTGTCATGGCAGTTAACACCATACAGATCTGCAGTATATTGTAACTGCTCTTTCACTTTCAAATTATTATAATAGCAATTCTCGCTGGGAAGATATCCCACGTTCTTTGCGATTTCTGCAGCATGCTGCGTACAATCAAGGCCGAAAATCGTAGCATTGCCGCTTGTGGGTTTGAGCAAGCCCATCAAAGTGCGAATTGTTGTTGTTTTACCAGCACCATTAGGACCGATAAAACCAAAGATTTCGCCCGGCAGAACGGAATATGTGAGATTTTCAATACCTCTGTGCTTTCCATAACTTTTTGTCAGTCCATCTAACATTATCACCGCTTGTTTCATAATAAATATTCCTCCTTGTAGAAATGATATTTTAACATTTTCAGAATATTCTCCATTTCGCACACGATTCTATCAAAATCTGACACACCTTCAATCTCGTCTACAATACCGTATCCAATATGCATCAATGTGCGGAACAGTAGTGGCGCATCTTCGGGATGCTTGAATTTGACCAGATCGGCATCACGGAGCATCAGATCATGCAAGTGTTTTTCACCTTCTTGCATTAAGTCCTTAATGTGCTCCGAAATTTCAATGGATGGCTCTTTTGCAACACTTATAATAAAAGCGGCGATATAGGGATTCTTTTTCAAATTATCTATCTTCATGATTATGGCTTGCTGTACACGATCAAAGAAATCTGCGTTTGCATATAACGCCTGTTCCTGATAAGCTGCTTTCATTTGTGTGCTGCTGTGTTCAACCAGATATTCATAGAGGTTTTGCTTTGTACCAAAATATTGAAAAAGGGATGCCTTAGAGATGCCCGCCATTTTTGCAATGTCGTTAATCGATGCTTTTTCGTATCCATGCTGAGAGAAGCAAGATAGTGCTGCATTTCTAATTAAGGTTTGCTTTTCGTCAGAAAGTGCTAAAAATTTTTCCATAATAACCTCCAACAAATAACCGATTCGGTTATTTTGCTATACTATATCACGAATAACCGATTCGGTCAATACAAATGTGCGTTTTTGTTCATAAAAATCGCCCGTGAGATATCTCCCACGGGCGGCAAAATAATCAGCTTTCTAAAGGCTTATATTCAGTTACAGTTTTCAAATAGGTTTCAGGATTGCCGTTCAAAATCAAGTCTGCATATCCAATCGGGTCAGTGTAAATCAGATAGTCAAGCTCTGACCGCTGATACATATTGTCAGCAACTTCATTCTCCACGGCGATGGTATCAATGGCAATCATGCTGCCATCAAAGAATTTCAGCTCCACACAAGCGGTATCCATGTTAAACTCACAAGAAATCAATCTATCCATAAGAAACCTCCATTTTACGGGATGTTAGATTATCCCAAAATATTTGAATGCTTCTCGGATTGCTTTCTCTTTTTCTGGCGGACACAGGGGCTGTCTGGAATCTTCGGATTTTGGCAGATTGTAGTTCTTGCCAACCTCAATCCCACATTTCCGCTTAATCTGTGAGATATACAGGTTAGACACCTTTAATCCGCTATGTTCCAGTACATAGTCCTTGATCTGCGTGTAGGTTGCCCCATCCTGAAATTCGGACATATCCATATCTTCCAAAGAGAACTCAACCCGAATCTTTTTCGAGTCGACCTCACCCTTGGAAAGCAAGACAACCGTCTCTATATGCCCCGTGCGGGGGAAGAGGTCAACGGGTGTTGCCTTCACGGCGGTGTAGCCGAGCGTTGCAAATATTCCGCAATCCCGTGCGAGGGTTGCGGGGTCGCAGGAAACATAAACAATTCTGTTTGGCTTCATTGCCGCCGCAGTTTCAAGCATTTCGGGCGAGCAGCCCTTTCGGGGCGGGTCAAGAATTATAACATCGGGGGAGATGCCCTCTTCTTTGAGCATCTTTGCCGCCTGCGGTGCATCGCCGCAAATGAAGCGGGCGTTTTCGATGCCGTTAAGATCTGCATTGATTTTTGCATCCTCAATCGCTTCGGGAATTATTTCAACTCCGATTATCTGCTTTGCCTTATCCGCCATTGAAAGACCGATTGTGCCCGCACCGCAATAGAGGTCGAGCACGGTTTCGCTGCCCGTAAGTGCCGCATATTCCGCCGCTTTGCCGTAAAGCTTTTCTGCCTGGTCACGGTTTACCTGATAAAACGAAAGCGGCGAAATCCTGAATTTCTTTGAGCAGAGAATATCGGTTATATATTCGCTGCCCCAAAGCAGGCGGCATTCGGTGCCGAGAATAACATTGGTATCCTTTTTGTTTATGTTTATAAGTATGCTTCTGATATTTTTATTAACATCAAGAAGTGCCGAAACGAGCTTTTCTTCTTCGGGCAGTCTGCTGCCGTTGATTACGGCACAAACCATAATTTCTCCCGTAGCGGAGCCTTTTCGGATATAAATATGGCGAAGCAGACCCTTATGGATTGTTTCGTCATAAACCGAAACATTATATTTGCTGATATACTCGCTGAAAACAGAAAGAATATCAGCAAATTCCGCAGGCTGAAGCCTGCAATCGGGGCAATGAACAACTCTGTGGCTGTGGGGCGAGAAAAAGCCCGTTCTGATTTCATTGCCGTCTTTTGCCACGGGATACTGAGCCTTGTTGCGGTATCTTTCGGTGTTTTTTGCAGAAATAACCTCTTCAAATTCAGGCTCAACCGAGCCTATACGCTTAAAGCATTCCTTAACGTGGTCAGCCTTGATTTTTGCCTCAGCAGAATAATCCATATGAGAAAACACGCATCCCCCGCATCTGAGATAAACGGGGCACTCGGGGGTTATTCTGTGGGGTGAGGGAGTGAGAATTTTTTCAACCTTTGCATAAGCATAAGTTTTTTTAACCTTTAAAATATGAGCAACGATTTCATCGCCCACCGCCGTTGCGGGCACAAAAACCGCCATACCCTCATATCTTCCCACACCGCTTCCGTTTGAAGAGCAGCCTTCTATTTTAAGATTTATTCTGTCGTTCTTTTTAAGTTCCATATAATTCACCGAAAAATATCGCAGATTTTTTATAAAGATAAGCAAGCGGCGATCAGCTTCTGTTGCTTAAAAGCTGTGTGTTCCCTCACCGATTTCGGTTGAAGTTCCGTTCAGCATAACGGTTGCGGTGCTGCCTGCGGGAACGGTGAATTCATATGAAACAACACCGTTCTCTCTTTTCCACGAAGCCTTGACCTCGCCGTTTCTGCTCTCGATAGAAGCCTTGACATAATCAAGTCTTTCATCGGTTACGGGAGCAAAAATTATATGCTCAAAAGCGGGGCTGTTTTCATCAATACGAACGCCCGCCGCTTTTTCATAAAGCCAGTCTGCAACCGAGCCGTAGGCATAATGATTGAATGAGTTCATTGTTGTGCTCCACATTGTGCCGTCTTCACGAACGCTGTCCCAATGCTCCCAGATGGTTGTTGCACCCATCTTTACAGAGAAGAGCCACGAGGGATATTCCTCACGGAGCACAAGGCTGTAGGCCGTTTCGGCATATCCGTTATCGGCAAGAGCATGAAGCAGATAGGGGGTGCCCACAAAGCCCGTTTTAAGGTGGCCGCACCCGGTAACAAGCTCATTGAGCTGCTTTGCCGTTTCGGCAATATTATCGCTTATTCCGAAATGAACAGCAAGCACGCAGGCGGTCTGTGTTTCATATTCGGGCTTTATTCTGCCGTTTTCCATAAACGCTTTTCTGAATGCAATGATTGACTGCTCTTTCTTCTCAATATATTTTTCGGCATCTTCGCCGAGCTTTCCAAGCACCTTGATGAGAATTCCCGTTGAAAGAATATAATATGCAGTTGCAATAAGAGTTTTGTCCGTACCCTTTGAACAATCCGTATAATCGCTTGCATCAAGGTTGAGCCAATCGCCGAAATGCCAGCTTCTGTCCCAAAGACCCTCGGTGCGGTGTTCATCGATATATTCAAGATAATTCTTCATTGAATCAACCGAATCTTTGAGAATCTCCGTGTTGCCGTAAGTCAGATAAATCTGCCAGGGGCAAACCGTTGCGGCGTCTGCCCATGCAGCCGATGAATTGTCGTCGGGTCCGAAAACATCGGGAATAACCGAAGGCACGGCACCCCAGCCTCTTTGGTCCTCACGAAGGTCTGCAAGCCATTTTATAAAGAATTTTTCAACATCAAAGTTATATGATGCAGTTTTAACAAACACCTGGGCATCACCCGTCCAGCCCAGACGCTCGTCACGCTGCGGGCAATCGGTGGGAACATCAACGAAATTGCCCTTCTGACCCCAGATAATGTTGCTGAAAAGCTTGTTTACTCTGCTGTCGGAGCACTCAAAATATCCCGTTCTCTTTATCTCGGAATGAACAACAACGGCGGTAAAGTTTTCGGGCTTTATTTCATCGCTGAAGCCCTCAAGCTTTATATAGCGGAAGCCGAAAAAGTTGAATGAGGGCTTGCAGATATGCTCTTCGCCGTCACAGATAAACACGCTTTCTGCCTTTGCCGAGCGAAGATTATCCGTATAGAAATTACCCTCGGCATCAAGCACCTCAGCGTGATATATAACTGCTTTTTCGCCCTTTTTGCCCTTGATTTTAAACTCAACATAGCCCGTCATATTCTGACCGAAATCAACAACTGTTTCGCCCTTGGGTGTGATAATAATCTCTTTTGCCTCAAGGCGTTCCTGCTCAACAATCTTTTCGCCCTGCTGGTCAAGAAGAATCTTTTGTGTATGAGGAAATACGCTGGCGTTATAAATCTTTTCAGCCTCATATGCGGGATCGTATACACAGCCGTTATAAAGATCGGAATATCTTGTTTTGCTCTCTTTAACAATCCATTGTGCATCTGTGTAAATAACCTCTTCTTCACCGTCTGCGTATTCAACGGTAAGTGCACAGAGAAGACCCGTTTCGTTTACGCCGAGATAACGTGCCGAGCGTCTTTCTTCGCAGAAGGTTCTGTGTGCCTTCCAGCCGGGGGCAACGCCAACAGTAATAATATTCTTATCTTTTATCATATCGGTAACATCATAGGTCTGCACCTGCAGGCGGCTGCGGTAAGAGGTCCAGCCCGGTGCAAAAATGAAATTACCAACTCTTTCTCCGTTAATCTTTGCCTCATAAATTCCGAGTGCAGTGATTTCGAGCGTTGCCGATTTAACAGGCTTTTTTGCCTCAAAATCTCTGTAAAAATCAAAAACCGCATTCTCAATCGGCTGAGGACTTTTTATCCAGCTTGCATTTTTAATATTCTTCATACCGTATCTCCTTTCGGTTTTAAACAGTTCTTCTCCAATGGAATAAAAATTGCTGTGCTATTCCGCTTACTCCAGCCGTGCATTCGGGAAGCCCTTCGGGATAAAGCTCACTCATAATTCTTTTAACCCAGACATCAACGGGGAAAGAATCAACCTTGCCGAAGCCGTAAAGAAGGGTGCATCTTGCAACCTTTTCTCCCACTCCCTTTATTTTTATCAGTTCATCCCTGCCCTCGTCAAGAGTTCCGCAGTAAATTTTATCAATATTTATTTCTCCGCCTGCAAATTTTTCGGCGGCATCAATAATATATTTTGCTCTGAAGCCCGCCCTTATGGGTGCAAGGCCTTCAACACCCGCTGCAGCTACTCTTTCGGCAGACGGGAATGAATAATCGCCGCCGCCCAAATCATCGCCGAGCAAGCGGCAAAGGCGGTCAATTATCCCCTTTATGCGGGGAATATTATTGTTTTGTGAAATAATAAAGGAGCAAAGTGCCTCCCACTCATCCTGCTTTAAAATTCTTATTCCCGGGCACTCGGTTATTGCTCTTTCAAGGTGCTTATCCGCCTTCAGCCTTTCGCAGATTGCAGAATAATCTCTTTCCATATCAAAATAGGGCTTCCATATGTTTTCAAAATCCTCTTCCGAGGTGTTATGAAAAATAATTTTTTCGCCCTGCTGCGATAGGGTAAGAGGCTTGCCGAAAGCAACTCCGTGCCACGCTCCCGACTCTGTCTGCACCCACCTGAATGCCTGCCCGCAATCAAGCGTTCTTGCTATATCAAGACTGCCGCAAACAACCTCGAGCTGCCCGTTTTTTTCTTGCGGTTTAACCGTCATAATCAATTCTCCAGATTGTAATATTTTTCCTTGTCAAATAGAAAATTCACCAAAAATCTCTCATCTTTTTGTGACAAATTCCAAACTTTTTTCAACATTTTTATTGTTCTTTTTCAGAATTAAGAAGTTATCCACCGTGGAAAACCGCTTGATTCTCACGTTTTCACGTTAGGTTATCCACGTTTTCCACTCACTTTTCCACATCAAACGCGTGAAAAGTGCGTTATACAAACTGTATATTTATCTTGTTTAAACACAGCTTTTTTAAGTGTATAAAACCGCCTGCTCTGTCAAAAATAAGATAGAAAGACTGTAAAATGAAAGGGGTTTCATTTTGATTAAGGGTGTTAACAGACAGGTTGTGGAGATAACCGAAACGGGATGCGAATATTTTGAAAAAGTTCTTTTTTTCATAAAGCCCGAGTTCTCTGCCGTGAGCGAAGGCGACCTTAAAGAGAGGGCAACCATCATTGCTCAGGGTGCGGGAATTCCGCCCGCAACAAGGCTCAAAAAGAGCAAAATCCGCTTTGCCGTTAATATGGGGGCTGCCGCCTGCTCGGGTGCCGCAATCAGCGGTGCAATTTTTCTTGCCGCATCATTTTTTTGATTTGCCGTAGTTGCAAAAACTCTGCATTTCACATTCTGTGCACTTGGGTCTGCCCGAAATGCAGGTATCTCTTCCGTGAAGCACGCATCTGTGGCAAAAATCGTTGCTTTCTTCTTCGGGCAGAATTTTGCGAAGCTGCATTTCAACCTTGAACGGGTCTTTTGTTTCAACAAGACCAAGCAGATTTGAAATTCTGATAAGGTGTGTATCCGCAACAACTGCAGGCTGACCGTAAACATCGCCCATAATCAGATTTGCGGTTTTTCTGCCCACACCGGGGAGCGAAGTCAGTTTTTCTATTGTATCGGGCACCTCTCCGCCGAAATCAGAAATCATTTTTTGACACATTCCTATTATATTGCGGGCTTTCGCTCTGTAAAATCCGCAGGAATGAACAAGATTTTCAATATCTTTTACATCCGCATTTGCAAAATCTTCAACGGTTTTATATTTCTCAAACAAAGCAGGTGTAACAAGATTAACCCTTGCATCGGTGCATTGGGCGGAAAGACGGGTTGCAATAATGAGCTGCAACGGGTTTTCGGCGTTAAGGGAACAAATTGAATCGGGATATTTCTTTTTAAGTGCTTCTGTTGCAAGAAGTGCTTTTTCTTTTTTTGTCATAAGCCACACCTCCGTAATCCGATTTTCATTATAATATATTTGTCTGAAAAAATGAAGATGTTTTTTTAATTGAATGTTAATTTTTATTTATACAGTTGATTTTAGATGGATTTTATGATAATATGGCTATACCTAAATATAATAGGGGAGGATTATGATGAAAAAGAAATCAACTGCAATGCTCAGCGTGCTGATGTGTCTTGTTCTTCTTGTTTCCACATTTGCAGCCTGCAGCATTAAAGAAAATAATAAGGATTCCACAACCACCACTCTTCTGCCCAACGAAAGCTGGCAGGCAGGTGTGCCCGACGCATATGAGCCCATTACCATAACCAAGGTAGAGCTTGTTGAGCTTGTTTCAGAGGCACTCGGCGAGGATGCCGAAGGCTTCAACGGCGATCTCAACACCCTTACTCCCGAGCAGCAGGAAAAGGTTGAGCAGCTCGCTCAGGATAAAGGTCTTATCATCGATAAGGATGAAAGCGGCAACACCGTTATTAAAAAGGAGCCCACAACGCAGGCTTCACCCGAAGAAATCAGCAGCATCTTTAACCAGGTGAGCGTTAAGGACCCCAGCAAAGTAACACCGAGCGAATATGAAGAAATTTCAAGCATCGCTCAGGAAAACGGTATGACTGCCGTAACCAATCAGCAGGGTCAGGTTGATGTTGTTAAGCCCGTTACAAGACCCACAAATCCCGTTACCTCGCCCTCGGGCAACACTCCTTCGGCAAACCCCACAACCCAGAAGCCCATTGTGTTTACAACTCAGCCCGTAGTAACTTCGCCCTATGAGCCCCCCTCATATGCCACATCAAGACCTCTTGATCCTTTAGGCACTCTTCCCGTAAAAATCGAAAAAGCCTCAATCAACTGGTTCACAAACTTCGGCGAAGCATCTGTTAACTATATTCTTTCAAGCTCCGATTTAGCCGCAGACGGCGGAGTTGTTTCAGCCGGCACATTTATTCAGATGAATGAAACCGGCGAAGCAATCCTTAAATCGGGTTCATTCGTGGTTAAAGCAAACGAAAAAGGCAAAACCGTTTGGCAGGATTCCATTTCAGGCGATGACCTTACCGTATATCAGGATGTTGCAGTTCTCAAAGACGGCAGCGTTGTTGCCGTTGGCTACACCACATCAACAAACCTTGTAAGCGATGCAGAATACAAGTGCAAGGGCACCGCAGAGGGCCTTATTGTTAAATATTCCAAGAAGGGCGAAAGAGAATGGATTAAGCTCTTCGGCGGCAGCGAAACAGATGAATTCTACTCTGTTGCGGCAACTCCTGACGGCGGCTTTGTTGTTGGCGGTATGAGCTACTCAACAGACCTTGATGTTAAGGGTCTTTCATCATATGAAACAAAAGCAGTTCTTGTTAAATACACAGCAAACGGCTCCGTTTCCTGGAAAAAGGCTCTCGCAGGCAAAGATGCAAGCTCAGTAGACGGTCTTGACGTTAACAATTCAGGCGTAATCTTTGCAAGTATTTCAACCGCAATGGCAGACGGTGACTACGCAGGTCTTGCAATAGTTGAAAACAGAATGTCAACTATCGCTGCTGCTTTCAGTGCCAACGGTCAGGTGCTCTGGATGAAGGCTGTTTCCGACACAGGCTCTGCAGAGCTTTCCAAAATTGTTGCCACAAGCGACGGCGGCTGCGTTCTTGCAGGCGACTATGCAAGCGGCAAGGAGGGCAACAAACACTTCTTCAAGGATATTTATAACGGCGGCCCCTACGGCACCTATGACGGCATTATGGTTAAGTTCAATTCCAAGGGAGCAACCTCGTGGATTACTCCCATAAAAGGTTATGAAAGCGACTTCATATCTGATATTGCAGAAGTTTCCGGCGGTTATGTTGTTTCGGGCTTCTCCGCTTCGGGCAACCGTGACTTTGCAGGCTCATCAAGCAAAAACGGCGATTTCAACTCGTTCGTTTATGCTGTAAATACATACGGTGAGCTTCAGACAATGAACTCCTTCGGCGGTTCACGCAGCGACTTTGCAAGAACCATCTGCTCCGACGGCGGCAAGAAGGTTTATGTTTGCGGTTCAACAAATTCAAACGACGGATTTACCTCTGACTTTGCAATCAAGGGAACCGAAAATATTGAAACCGGCTTTATCGCAATGGTTTCACTCACAACA
Source organism: uncultured Clostridia bacterium (assembly GCA_937880805.1). Lineage (GTDB taxonomy): Bacteria > Bacillota > Clostridia > Oscillospirales > Acutalibacteraceae > CAG-177. The sequence continues at coordinate 857 of CALGRR010000063.1, read as the reverse complement.
AAATAAAACACAAAAGATTACCGCCTCACCGATTGGTGAGGCGGTTTCTGTTTACATTAAATTTTGTCAGCGTGCCAGATGTCTGCACCGTATTCATTTATTGCACGGTCTGCAGCGAAAATGCCCGATCCTGCAATATTGATGAGTGACATTCTGTTCCATCTTTCTGTTTCGTGCCATATCTGCTCTGCCTGCTTCTGCACATTGCGGTAATCCGCAAAATCGGCAAGCACCATATAGGGGTCGTGATGAATGATTGTTCCGCCGATTTCGCTGAACTGCTTGCCCTTGATACCCTTGTTGATAAAATCAACGGCATTGTGAATTTCGGCGTTGTTGCTGTAGTAGCTGAGGGGTGTGTAGCCTCTCTTTTTAAGCTCATTAACCTCGGGAGTGTTCATACCGAAGATAAGAATATTCTCTGCACCTACGGATTCAAAAATCTCAACATTGGCTCCGTCCATTGTGCCGAGAGTTATTGCACCGTTCATCATAAGCTTCATATTGCCCGTACCGCTGGCTTCCGTGCCTGCAAGCGAAATCTGCTCGCTGATGTCTGCGGCGGGCATAAGTGCCTCTGCCATCGAAACATTGTAATCCTCAATATAAACAACCTTAAGCTTATCCTTAACAACGGGGTCATTATTGATAAGGTCGGCAAGGGCACAGATAAATTCAATGATTTTCTTTGCCATATAGTATCCCGAAGCCGCCTTCGCACCGAAAATATAGGTGTGCGGAGTGTAATCTGCATTGGGATTTGCCTTGATTTCAAGATATTTTGCAAGAATATTGAGGGCATTGAGATGCTGACGCTTATATTCGTGAAGTCGCTTGACCTGAACATCAAAGATTGA
>CALGRR010000062.1 GCA_937880805.1 uncultured Clostridia bacterium | reverse complement strand
ATCAACCCCTTTTAGGGGTTAGTCAAACCACCGGTTCAACCGGTGGTTTGTGATTATCGCCTATCTACGGTGTGTTTCACCTGATAAATCGCCGTATAGTGGTGTTGCAAGACCGAATCCGCCCGATACAGTTAAAATCTGCCCAGTGGTATAAGCTGATTCATCACTTGCAAAATAAACTGCCGCCGCTGCGATTTCTTCGGGTTTACCCATTCTGTTAAAAGGTATATGACGAAGAAACAGTTCTTTGAATTCTTCAGAAAGTTTTTCTTGAACCGCATCGGTTGCGGTCATTCCCGGAAGAACTGCATTGCAGCGAATGTTATTTTTTGCTTCGTGGACTGCTATAAGCTTTGTCAGATAATTGATTGCCGCCTTGCTTGTTCCGTATGCAACCTGTGAAATATCGGGCACAAGACCTCCCACGGAAGAAATGTTCACAATGCTTCCGCCGCCTTGCTTTGCCATATATTTAACAGCTTCTTTACTCGCCATAAATACGCTTCTCAAGTTAATATTTATGGTATCAAGAAAAACATCGGTATCGGTGTTTGAAAAGTCAAGATCCTTGCCAGGATTTGAAGTCCCGAAGTTATTTATAAGAACATCGATTCTGCCTGCATCCTTTATAACATCTTCTGTCATAGTTATATAAGACTCGGGTTTACTTGCATCGTTATAAACATATTTTACGTTACAGCCTTGAGAAATCAGCTTGTCGGCTTCTTCTTTTGCAAGCTCAAGGTTTCTTGCAGCCATATATACTGTTGCACCCTCTTTGGCGCAGGCTTTTACACAAGCCAGACCGATACCTCTGGTGGACGCGGTGATTAAAACAATTTTGTCTTTTAATTTCATCTTGTTGCTCCTTTTTTATCGTTATAAATTTTGGGCAGAAAAAGTACGGTAATTATTCCGATTACAACACATACAGTTTCAACCGTGGCAAGTAATTTTATGGAATCTACGGCAGCAGAAATTTCAGTCGTTCCTGTACCGATAAGATTTGCTGCCCTGTTAGTAAACATTGGTACAAATACAGCAACTCCGAACGGGGCGGCAAGGTCACGGAAAAGTCCGTATGTTCCCGTTCCTGCTCCCGAAGTTTCGGGAGAGACGCCCGACAGAACAACCTTCATAAATATAGTGCCGTTTCCGCCAAGCCCAAATCCGAGTATTCCCAATGAAGCAGCGAGCAAAGCAAGTGAAGTGTTTGCAGAAAATAAAAGCATAACGGCACAGCCTATTCCCGTAAGTGCTAATGAACCGACAAGCACTTTTTTGGGCTCATAACGGTCAGCCAAAGGACCGAGAATAACAGCACCCAAAGACATTCCAACATACATAATGGAAATTGCATATCCCGATATTACAGAATTTTGCGGCTGAGTATAATTTACAAAAATGATAAGATTAGTCATATTTGCCTGCATAAGTCCCTGAGTGAGAAAAAGAGCAAGCACGGAAAGAACAAACGCTTTTCTTTTCATAAAGCCCCACTGCAGGATGGGATTTGTTGCCTTTTTCTCTGATATATACATTCCGATTCCCGAAATAACAGCCGCAATCAGAACTGCAAAAAACAACTTGGATTGCCAACCGAAATTCTGACCGAAAGACGGTACACAAAGCAGCAGACTAAAGAAAATCAGCACGAATACTGCGCCGACACCGTCAAATTTCTTTATCTTTTTTCTCACACATGCTTTTTTATCCTTTATTAAAGCACAAAGCAGAAAGACAACTGCTGAGATTGCGACACACACCCATATCATAGTGCGCCAGCCGTAGTATTTTATAAGCAATCCGCCGATAGTCGGGCCGAAGATCACCGAAACGCTGGAAATGAACATATAAAGAGCAAAACCTTTTGCAATTTTGTCGGGAGGAAATTCTGTGACAATATATGAGATTACAACAGGTGCAATGGCTGCTGTTCCGACACCAACAATAAAACGGGCAATAAGCATAAAAAATAACGAATTAGCAATCGCTGTCAGAATATTGCCGAGCATAAAAACGGCTATGCCGATTAATAGGGATACTCTTCGCCCTATCATATCCCCTAATTTACCTAGAACAGGAGCAAAAGCGGCAGTTGACATTGCCATAGCAAGCGCAGTCCATGTCGTATTGTTGTAAGGAAGGTTTAAATCCTTGACAAAAGCCGGACCGAGTACAGCTGTAAAACCTCCAACTATGCCAACAAGAGAAGCTGCAAATGCATAAGGAATAAAGCCTTTTATATGCGGCTTGCGAAAAAAGTTTTCCATATTGTTCACTTCCAATCTGTTCATAGTATAACCGCATTGTTTTGAATTTATTTATTGTTTTAGGGCATACTTTTATTCGGAAAGGAGGAACAGTTTTGAAAATTCGATTTTTTATTTGTAATCATTGCGGAAATATAATTGCAATGGTAAAAGACAGTGGCATTTCCATACAGTGCTGCGGTGAAGAAATGGAAGAAATTATTCCCGGCACAAGTGACGGAGCACAGGAAAAACACGTGCCTGTCTATAACGTGAACGGAGAAACCGTGACCGTTTCCGTCGGAGCGGTAGAACACCCTATGACTTCCGAACACTATATTGAGTGGGTGTGCGTAGAAAGCGAGGAAGGGCTTCAATTTAAAAAACTAAACTCTGACGCATCACCTCGTGTGTCTTTCTCTTTATCAAAAGGTGACAAGGTTAAGGCGGTTTATGCCTTTTGTAACCTGCACAGCCTTTGGAAGGCATAATAGATCAAAAGGAGTATCACTATGTCAATTATCAATAAAGAAATTTCAGATTTCAAGACTTATGCATTTCACGAAAACGAGTTTAAAACAGTTTCAAAGGATGATATTCTCGGCAAATGGAGTGTTTTCTTTTTCTATCCCGCCGACTTCACCTTTATTTGTCCTACCGAACTTGAAGATTTAGCGAATAAATACGAGGATTTCAGAGGTGTCGGCTGCGAGATTTACTCTGTTTCTACCGATACTCATTTTGTTCACAAAGCTTGGCACGATGCATCCGAGCGAATCAAAAAAATCAACTATCCTATGCTTGCAGACCCTACTCACGCAATTTCAAAGGACTTTGAAGTTCTTATTGAATCCGACGGGTTAGCTGAGCGAGGCACATTCATCATCAATCCTGAAGGTAAAATTGTTGGCTATGAAGTAACCGCAGGTAATGTGGGCAGAAATGCAGAAGAGCTTTTCCGAAAAGTTCAAGCTTGTCAGTTCGTTCACGCTCACGGCGACCAGGTTTGTCCTGCCAACTGGCAGCCGGGTGCCGAAACTCTTAAACCCAGCCTTGATCTTGTAGGGCAGTTATAATGGGTGCTCAGAAAATCAAATCCGAGGATTTATATGATGTAATTGTAGTTGGCGGCGGTCCTGCAGGACTTACCGCCGCACTTTATCTGGCACGCGCAAAATACAGAGTATTGGTGCTTGAAAAAGAACAGTTTGGCGGACAGATTACAATTACAAATGAGGTCGTAAACTATCCGGCCATTGGAAAGACAAGCGGTAAAGCACTTACAGAAACAATGCGCCGTCAAGCAGAAGCTTTCGGAGCAGAATGCCTGCTCGCCGAGGCTAAAGGTTTGGATGTAAATGAAGATGTCAAAACAGTTCATACCACCCGAGGAGATTTTAATTGTCTTGGCATCTTAATTGCAACCGGTGCACATCCCAGAACAGTCGGATTCAAAGGAGAAGAAGAACACAAAGGACAGGGCGTTGCCTACTGTGCAACCTGCGACGGCGAATTTTTTACGGATAAAGAGATTTTCGTTGTTGGCGGAGGCTTTGCTGCCGCTGAAGAAAGTGTATTTTTAACCAAGTTTGCCAAGCATGTGACAATTCTTATCCGTAAAGACGATTTCAGCTGTGCTGCTTCTGTTGCCGACAAAGCGAAAAATCACGAAAAAATAACCGTTATCGCCAATACTGTTGTTGAAGAAGTATCAGGTGAAAACGGTCTGAATTATATCCGATATAAAAACACCAAAAACGGTGAGATAACCGAATACCGTGCTGAAAACGGAGACTTTTTCGGAGTGTTTGTGTTTGCAGGATATTCTCCCGATACTGAATTGGTAAAGGATATACTCGAATTAAATGAGCACGGATATATCGTTACTGATTCGGAACAAAAAACAAGCGTTGACGGAATTTATGCCGCAGGAGATGTGTGTATAAAGCCTCTCCGTCAGATTGTTACCGCCACAGGCGACGGCGCTCTTGCGGCAACAGAGCTTGAAAAGTATGTTGCAACCATACAGCAAAAAACGGGACTGTATGCAAACCGGCCAACAGCAAAAGCTATTGAAGAATCGCCCGTAACGGAAGAAAACACTGCTCAAGATTCCGACGAAATCTTTTCCTCTGATATGAAACAGCAATTAAACGGCATATTCAGCAAAATGCAGAACAATCTAAGATTAAAACTGTATTTGGATAACCGTCCCGTTTCAACAGAGCTTGAGAGTTTTATTACAAATCTCGCAGCACTTACGGACAAACTCACGGTATCGGTTGTCGACAGAAACGATGCTGAAAACAAAGCGCCTTGTGTACGTGTTTTTCTTGAAGACGGAACTGACACGGGTATTGCATTCCACGGTGTCCCCTCAGGTCACGAGTTCACCTCGTTTATGCTTGGATTATATAATGCGGCCGGACCGGGTCAGAAAACAGATGAACAAACCTATCAGGAAATCAAAGATATAAAGGCTTCTGTTGATATAAAAATATTGGTAACTTTATCTTGTACGATGTGCCCTGACTTGGTTATTGCTTGTCAGCGAATTGCTACGCTTAATCCGAATATCCGTGCCGAAGTTTACGATATTCAGCATTTTGAAGAGTTGAAGAAACAATACAATGTTATGAGTGTTCCGTGTTTGGTTATTAATGATGATAAGGTGTCATTTGGCAAGAAAAATATAAATCAGATTTTGGATTTAATAAAACATTGATAACAATTAAATAGGCTATATAAAAAATCAGGTGCATCGGAATTTAATTTCTGCTGCACCTGATTATATCTTTTTATATAAACTTTTTCTGTGGGGTGTCAGGGGTGAAAACCCCTTGATTGCGTATTTGTGTGTACAAATCCATTGCTCGCTAAGACAAATGCCACAAATTTTTTGATGATCATATTTTTTACCGATTAACCCATCTCGATTTATATACGTTGAAATTTATGATATTGGTATGATATAATTATTATATAAAAGATTGGATTTGTCTGTGAGATTTTAAGGAGGTTTTGATTATGGATGAAAACAAGAAACAAACTAACGCTAACAGAATAATAGTTATAGTTCTTGCCGTTTTTCTTGTGTTGGGTGCTATCAAAATTGGAACACTTACAGATGATGTAAAAAAGCTCAAAAGTCAAAACTCCAATCTTGATTCAGAAATTCAAATGTTAAGAAATGAAATTAATTCTATTTACAATAATGTTGACAAACAGTTAAAAGAAGAAGCAAGTCTTATATCAGGCGTTGACTTTTCTATCGGAGATCCAAGCGAAGATATGAAAAGAGTAAAACTTTCTTTAACCGTTGTTCCTAAAATGATTACTGATGATATGGAACTATCTGTTACGGTGGATGGAGTTACTGCTCCGTTATCGAGAAATGAAAGCGAGTTCACAGGAACTATTGATGTAGGCTTGTTTGTTGACTACAATCAATGGCCGTTGCTCACTATTAAATCAGAAGAAGGAACAAAAACCGAATACTTGGATGATATAGATGTTTCTTATATGTTTACTCGTCATTTACCCGCATTGGAAGCTGATATGTCTGCATCATCCGAATTGAGCAACGGAAAATTACAGATTGATGCAGGTTTCAGAATTTCTTCAAAACCTGCTTATGGAAAAGCACCTATCACATTTACATCATTTATATTTGTTGAAGAACTGAACGGCAAAGAAATCAGCAGAAAAGACATTACTAACGAAGTTCGAAAATCAGGTGAAGTTTATAACACACAATATGTTAAATCTTTTGAAGTGGCTCACGGTGATGAACTGAAAGTATATGTTATTGCCGAAGATTCACTTGGCTATATTCATAAAACTCTTGTTCATTATTGGATTGAGTCCGAAAACGGTGCTCAAACTGAAGCCGTATTCGGCGGTGAAACAATTTTCGATAAAGACGGAAATATGCTTTATGGAGATGACTCGCTTTGGAGGTAAACTATGATGTATAAGTACGAATACGAAACCGTCAGCTGTGATTTTGGCGGTTGGGGTTTAGGCTCAGGTAATATTTATTCAATTGAAGATTATCGCTCAATAATTAATAAACGAGCCGAGCAAGGTTGGAGATATGTTGGTTATATCCCCACAAAACAGCGTGGCACGGGACATACTCAGGAATTAGATTTAATTTTTGAAAAAGAGATATAAAATCATTATAAAAATCGTTAATATACTTGTCATAAGCAGGATTTAATCAGAACGGTTATTTTGAGCTTTACTACTGCACACCGAAGAAAGCGTACAAACATAATTAGTGGTATTGAAGCTGTTTTGCTTAAAGTAAAAATGCCCTCGTTTTTGACGAGGGCATTTTTGCAGGAATATTCAATATTTTTTATTCAAAGCGATTTAAAGTATATCTGCCAAATCCAGAATAAGTCTTTCAGTTTTTTCCCAACCCAAGCACGGATCTGTTATGGATTTTCCGTAAACATTTTCTTCGGGCTTCTGTGCACCGTCTTCAATATAGCTTTCAATCATAAGACCTTTTACAATCTTTTTAACTTCATTTGAATGATGCATCATTTTTTCGCATTGATTTAAGTTCATTGAATTTGTCAATAAAAAGATTCATCTGTTCAAGAAGTGCAAGCATTTAGAAAAAGCATAAAACAAAAGACTCACCTGAAATTGAGTTTCAAGTGAGTCTTTAAAAATAATGTTAAAAAATCCAAACAGATCATATAACTTTTGGCACTCTCACAAGAAACTTTTCTATAGCAAAATAAGCATAGCTAAAATAATAAGCTACGCTAAAGTTATAGAAATATTTACTTGCACACGAAAGAGCTGAGTTCATATTTAACAACCTTAAACTGAATTTTTCTAAGTTATATTCTTCATAAAATCAAAAGTCAACACTTTAAATCGAAAAAAGTTTATATTTTTCTCATTTTTCATTGCCGTTATAATCATAGTTAAGCTGAATTTATTATATTTTGTATTGAACTGAACTTTATATTAACCACTATTTTTCAACTGTTCTTTTCTCTTTTTTCGCCTTACTCGATTTATATGTCTTTCAAAATCGCCATTTGCTATCAGTTCAGCCAATACAATCTGAATATATGTTGGCACGGTGCATGAATAAAAGCCAAGCCGTTCTTCATATTCTTTTGAAAGCTTTTTTGGCAAAACCATATATCCTACACGCAAGGAAGATGAAATTGTTTTTGAAAAGGTATTCATATATATAACATTATCCTTTAATGAGTGGCAAAACAATGTTTCTTCCGGCTTTTTGGAAACAGAAAATTCCGATTCAAAATCATCTTCAATTATATAACGTCCTTCTTTTTCTGCCCATTTTAAATATTCGTGTCTTTTGGATGCAGATGCAGTTACGCCGCTCGGATAGCTTCTGTACGGAGAAATATGCAAAACATCGGCAGAACATTTTTTGAGTGCAACACTTTCAATTCCGTTTTGAGAAAGAGGCAGTTTTTGAACTTCAACTTCTGACAAAGAATATACTTGCTCAATTTTGTTATACGAAGGAGATTCAATGGCATAAACAAGATTTCTTCCAAGCAACTCAATAATTAGATTATACAGATATTCAGAACCTGAGCCGATAACAATCTGTTCAATATCGGCTATTATCCCTCTGCTTTGAGCAAGATACATCTGAATTGCCTTTCTTAATTCAATGCAGCCTAAATTCGGGGAACGGACAAGAATGCCTTCGCCCATCATCCCGATAACTTTTCTCATTGTTTTTGCCAAAACAGAAAACGGAAATTCATCAGAATTTTCAAGAGTATGAACAGGTTGAGAAAATATATCAAATGTGTTTTGAGGTATCGGAACAAATCCGTCATCGGAACAAAAAACAACAAAATACCCGCTGCGCTCTCTGGACTCAATATACCCTTCATCACGCAAAAGTTCATAAGCATGTTCCACAGTCACAGTGCTTACACCCACTTCCGTTGCAACAGTACGCTTGGACGGAAGTTTGCTTCCAAAAGCATAGACTCCGTCAGTAATATCTTTTCTGAGTTGAATATACAGCTGAAGGTAAGCGGATGTTGAAGCTTTGTCATTAATTACGTATTTCATCTGGTTATATAAAAATCTCCTTTTCTGACCATTTCTATATTATCAGATCTATTGTATACTGTTCACACAATAGTTTCAAGAGGGTATTTATTTAAAGTTGTTTCCTCAAATATGTATTATTGTAAAAGTTTTGCGAAAGAAGGATTCGGTATGAAAACTAAAAATACGACACAAAAAATCGCAGTAACTGCATTGCTGGCGGCACTTACCTGCGTAGCAACGATGGTTATAAAGATACCGTCACCTATGAAAGGCTATTTAAATTTAGGCGATTGCGTTGTACTGACTGCAGGGTGGATGCTTTCTCCTGTATACGGATTTCTTGCTGCGGGATTGGGTTCAGCACTTGCTGATCTGTTTTCAGGATATGTTGTATATGCGCCTGCTACTTTTTTAATTAAAGGACTTATGGCATTGGTTGCCCGGTTTGTATATAAAGCACTTTGCGGCAAAATATACAGTTCCATTTCACGAATAATAAGTGGTGTTCTTGCAGAAATAATAATGGTTCTCGGATATTATATTTTTGAAGGCTTTATGTATGGTTTTTCACCCTCGCTTGTGAACATACCGGCAAATGCTGTTCAAGGAATAGCGGGTCTTGTTCTTGGATTTGTTCTGATTAAAATATTTGAAAAAATTAAAATTAAACTATAATAAATATATACATATTCCAAGTGACGGTTGATTTTTATTGACATATTAATAAACCGAAAGTATAATTTTATTGTATTATATTAACTTCAAAGTGGAGGTTTTTAATTATGAAATATGCTAAATACAAAGGTATTTTTCCTGCCTTTTATGCTTGATATGATAATGATGGCAATATTTCCACACAGGCTACTAAGGATTTTGTTGAATATCTTATCGGCAAAGGCGTTGCCGGTCTTTATGTCGGCGGTTCATCAGGCGAATGCATTTACCTGAGTGTTGAAGAAAGAAAGCAGACTCTTGAAGCGGTTATGGAAGTTGCAAAGGGCAGAATTGCAATCATTGCACATGTTGCCTGCAACAACACCAAAGACAGCCAGGAGCTTGCACGTCATGCAGAATCTCTTGGAGTTGATGCTATCGCTGCAATACCTCCCATCTATTTCAGGCTTCCTGAAAGAGCAATTGCAAAATACTGGAACGATATTTCCGATGCTGCACCCAATACGGATTTTGTTATTTATAATATTCCACAGCTTGCAGGTGTTGCACTTACCCTCAGCCTTTTTGATGAAATGCTCAAAAATCCCAGAGTTATTGGTGTTAAGAATTCATCAATGCCCATTCAGGATATTCAGATGTTCAAAAGACAGGCTGCAATCAACAATAAGGAAGTTGTTGTTTTCAACGGTCCCGACGAGCAGTTTGTAGGCGGCAGAATTATCGGTGCTGACGGTGGTATTGGCGGCACTTACGGCGTTATGCCCGAACTTTTCGTTAAGTTAAACAGTCTCATTGAGTCTGGTGATTTTGAAAATGCCGGCAAACTTCAGGATGATATCGACGAAGTTATCTATACAATGTGCTCTGCAAACGGTAATATGTATGCTGTTGCAAAAGCAGCTCTCAAGAAGCTTTCAGGTCTTGACCTCGGCGGTGTAAGAGCACCTCTTTTAAATCTATCAGACGAAGATAACGACATTGTTGAAAAGGTTGTTTTTCTTGTTGAAACAGCAATAGGAAAATGGATTAAATAAAATATTAAAGAGAGGAATGACACTGTTTCATTCCTCTCTTTGCTTTATTATGAATTCTTATCCCTATTCTTGTATTCGGTTGGAGACATTCCTGTGCGATTTTTAAAAATACGACTGAAATACATAGAGTTATCGTATCCGACAGCTGCTGCAATTTGCGACACATTATAATCTGTTGTTTCAATCATATTCATTGCATTTGTTATTCTGAGAGAAACAATATATTGAAGCGGGGTGAATTTGGTTATCTTTTTAAAGCTTTGAGTAAACCAGTTTGCCGTCATACCGTGTTCTTTGGCGTAATCTTCTATAACTATTGTTTCGTTGTAGTGTTCGTTAAAATAGTGAGCGGCTTTTTCAACCTCGTCCAACATTTCTGTTCCAACCTTATTTCCTTCTACAAGATAACGGTTAATGATAAGAAAAATGTGTCTGAGATTCATGTTTAAAAGGTCTTCGTAATTAACACGCATCAACTGCAATTCTTGAATCATTTGTCTGAACAGCCATTGATAGTCAGGTGAGGTGCCGGTAAAAAACACATTTTCATTTTTAGGCATTCGGTAATAATCCAACAACAAATCCACATCAGAACCGGTAAAATGGACCCAGTAGGTTTCGGGTTTATCTGCTGCATACAGATAATACATTTGTGTTTCTCCCGGGCGAAAGAGAACCATATTACCTTTTGGGATTATTCTCTCGGTGTTATCGAAAATAAAATGCACTTTTCCTGAAGCAACATAGAGAAGCTGATAATCGCCTCTGCCGTTCGGGCGTTCCGTTTCTATAACACGGCTCGTATGCACCCTGTAATATCCAGCGGCAGTAACAATAATAGGCTTACTTAAATCTACAATATCCTCATGTTCTTCGCCCAAATAAGCTAAATTTGTATACATTTCAATTCATCTCCAAAATCAGCCATATTGAATACACTATAAATATATTATACATAAAACATCGGCTTTTTCAAGACAATAATCACGTTTTGTGCATAAACAAAAAGTTTATGTTCATTGAGAGAAATGAAACGTTGTGATAGAATCAAAGTGAAATAAGTCGAATAAAATATTAAACGGAAGGGAAATTGTTATGAACATTTTGGATTGTTTAAAAGAGATTCAAAGCGAAAAAGTAAAGAATACTTTTGCTTATCTTTACGGCGATGACATCAAAACAATTGAAGCTCAAACAGAACGATACAAAGCGGCAATTGAGTCTTTTCAAAACTATTTTCCTTCACGCACAGATATAAGTATATACTCTGCTTCGGGAAGAACTGAAATCGGTGGCAATCACACAGACCATCAGCGTGGCACGGTATTGGCCGGTGCAGTAAATTTAGATGTAATTGCAGTTGTGGCTTTTCACAATGATGGAGTGGTTCGACTTAAATCAAAAGGTTATTTGCTTTCTGAAATAAAAATCGAACCGTTTACTCCTGATGAAAGAGATGACGGCACTACAGCGATAGTAAAAGGCATCATTACAAAATTCTCTGAAATGGGAATTGATGTAAAAGGATTTGATATGTATACAACCTCGGATGTGATATGCGGAGGCGGAATATCATCTTCGGCAGCCTTTGAAACTGTTATTGCAACAGCAATAAACATACATTACAATCAAGGCAAATGTAATCCGTTTGAAATTGCAAAAACCGGTTGGTTTGCAGAAAACAAATTCTTTGGGAAAAAATGCGGTTTATTGGACCAGACAGTATCATCATACGGCGGTCTTGTTTCCGTTGATTTCGCCAATGAAGATAACCCTGAAATTGAAAGAATTGCATTTGACTTTGAAAAGTTCGGATATACTCTTTGTATAATCGAAACAAACAGCAGTCACGAAAACTTAACGGAAGACTATGTTGATATTCGCAAAGATATGAAAGCGGTTGCTGATTACTTTGAACGTGATGTTTTAAGTGAAGTTGATGAAAATATGTTTTATTCTTGCTTTAAGAATATGAGGGATTTTTGCTCTGACAAAGCAATACTCAGGGCAATGCACTTCATCGACGAAACAAAGCGTGCAAAACAAGAGGCAGAAGCACTCAAAAGAAATGATATTGATTTGTTTCTCAAATTGGTAAATCAGTCAGGAGAATCTTCTGCAAACCTGCTTCAGAACTTATATTCAGTCAAGATGCCGACAAGCCAAGCGATACCGTTAGCCATAGCGCTTAGCAAACATATATTAAATGGTGTCGGAGCTGTCAGAGTTCACGGCGGCGGATTCGGAGGTACAATACAAGCTTTTGTTCCAAACGAAATGGTAAAACAATACAAAGAAGAAATAGAAAGAGTATTTGGTGACGGAGCCTGTCATCAAATGAGAATCAGACCGGTCGGCGGTGTTGAAATCATAAGATAGGAGGTGAAAAAATGATTTGCGGAGCTGTTCAAAATTTAATTGATTACGGCATCAGAACTAACCTTATTTCAGAAGTTGATGAACTGGTTATCAGAAACGAGATAATGGATATTCTGAATCTTACAGACTGGAAAAATCCAAAATCGGTAAATGAAGGTAATTCGATTGACGAAATACTTGAAGAACTGGTTACATACGCTTGCAAGCAAGGAATTATTGCTGACACGGTCAATTCAAGAGATTTACTTGACACAAAGCTGATGGGATGTCTGACCCCTATGCCGAGAGAGGTTGTTGCAGAATTTGAAAGAAAATATAAAATAAGTCCTAAAGAAGCAACACAATGGTATTTCAAATTTAATCAGCAACTAAACTATGTAAGAGCAGGAAGAATTGCCAAAGATCTCAAATGGAAATTTCCGTGTGAATATGGTATATTGGACATAACAATAAACTGCTCAAAGCCTGAAAAAGACCCCCGAGATATTGCGGCGGCAAAAAGGCAAAAGACTTCTGCTTATCCTCAATGCCAGCTTTGTCCCGAAAATGCAGGCTTTGCAGGAACCGCAAAACATCCTGCACGGCAAAATCTTCGTCCTGTTCCTATTCGTGTAGGTGAAGAAAATTGGGCAATGCAGTATTCGCCTTACGGATACTACAACGAGCATTGTATAGTTTTTAACACGCAACATACTCCTATGAAGATTGATTATGCTGTGTTCGGAAAATTGTTTGATATAGTTGATTTTCTTCCGCATTATTTTATAGGCTCAAATGCGGACTTGCCGATAGTCGGCGGTTCAATTCTCACACACGAGCATTTTCAGGGAGGGCAGTATTCTTTCGCCATGGAAAAGGCTCCAATCGAAACAGAGTTTGCAATTCCCAAATATCCCGATGTTAAAGCAGGCATCGTTAAATGGCCTATGTCTGTTATCAGGTTATGTTCCGAGACCCGTGATGAGCTTGCCAAATGCTGCGACCTTGTTTTGGAAAGATGGAAAGCATACAGCGACTCTTCTGTTCTTATTTTTGCGGAAACTGACAGCATTCAGCACAACACAGTTACTCCTATTGCAAGAAAAAGCGGAAAAGAATATGTTTGCGACATTGTTTTGCGAAATAATCTGACTACCAAAGACAGACCGCTCGGTGTATTTCATCCTAATCCCAACCTTCACCACATAAAGAAAGAAAACATCGGACTTATTGAAGTTATGGGTTTGGCGGTACTCCCCGCAAGATTGGCAAGAGATATTGACTTGCTTGAAAGAGCCTTGATTACCGGTCAGAGCTTAATAGCAGTTCCCGAAATGGCGCAGCATGCAAAATGGGCGCTTGAAATTCAAGAAAATCACCCCGAATTAAATGCTGAAAATGCCAGAGAAATTCTTGAACAGGAAATCGGTGCTGTATTCCTTGAGGTTTTAAATGACGCCGGTGTATTTAAAAGAACCCCGGAGGGTGCGGCTGCCTTCCTTCGTTTTATCCAATATATGAATGCGTAACCCACACATTTTAAGAGAAAACAAAGGAGCTTTATTATGGAACAGAAAAAATATTTAAAATGGTATCATAAAATAGGATACGGTTCAGGTGATGTTGCAGGCAACTGTGTGTACGCACTGCTTACTGCATTTATGATGATTTATCTGACCGATACGGTTGGACTCAGCATGGGTATTGTCAGCACCTTAATTGCTGTTTCAAAGATTTTTGACGGTGTATCCGACTTCTTCTTCGGAAGAATGATTGATAAGACACACACCAAGATGGGTAAGGCTCGTCCCTGGATGCTTTGGCCTTACATCGGCTGCTCAGTTGCACTTGTTGCTTGTTTTGCGATACCTATGAATTGGGGCGAAACAGCACAGTACATCTTCTTCTTTATTTCATACACTCTTCTTAACGCAGTGTTCTTTACTGCAAACAACATTGCCTACGCATCGCTTACAGCTCTTATCACAAAGAATACAAGCGAGAGAGTTCAGCTCGGTTCTTTCCGTTTTATTTTTGCTTTTGGTACAAAGATTATAATTGAAGCTGTTACAATTCAGGCAGTAGCTTTGCTTGGCGGCGGAGCTTTCGGTTGGAGAACTATAGCTATCATTTATGCAGTTCTCGGTCTTATTGTCAACACCATTTCTGTTTTCTCTGTCAAAGAACTTCCTGAAGCTGACGAAGGTATGGAAGAGGAACGTGAAGAGGAACACAAACTTACTTTCTTTAAATCCTTCAAGCTTCTGTTGAAAAACAAATATTATGTTATCATTTGCATTACCTATATTTTGACTCAGATTTATGCTTCTGTTATTGGTATGGGCACTTATTATGCAAAATATATTCTCGGTAACGAAACACTTTTCAGCGATCTTTCGCTCGCTATCAATATCACTATGGTTGTGGCTTTGATTGCACTGCCTATGATTATTCAGAAAATGGGTGGTATGTATAAGCTCAACATCGCAGGTTATATTCTTGCAACGGTCGGTCGTCTTGGTGTTATGGCTGCCGGATATATGGGAAGCATCCCGCTTATGCTCGCATTTACAGCTGTTTCAACTTTAGGTATTGCACCTCTTCAGGGCGATATGAATGCTCTTATCGCTTCTTGCTCTGAATATACAACATTAAAAACAGGACACAGACTTGATGGTATGATGTATTCCTGCTCTTCTCTCGGTATTAAAGTCGGCGGTGCTTTCGGTACTGCTATCTGCGGTTGGCTTCTCGACTTTGCCGGCTATGTTGAAAACGCAGCTGTACAGACACCCGCAACAGTAAATATGCTTCATTTCCTTTATCTTTGGGCTCCCGTAATTATTTGCGCCGTAGTTGCTGTGCTTCTTTCACGCCTTAAGGTAGAAAAGGCTAACAAAGAGCTTCTTGAAGGAAAACACATGACCGAAGATGATGTTGAAGTCGTTTACGGAAACGTATAAGGAGGAATTTGCAGTGAAAGAATATCAGAGATTTGACAGAATAGGTACAACTCCTCACAGAAGTTACTACATTCCATTTGCTCCTGATGATGCGATACGTACTAAACACGGAATCATCGACCGTACTTCAAGCTCCCGTTTTACACTTCTTGACGGTGTATGGCAGATTAAACAGCACAACCACGTTGAAGATTTTGACGTGAACGAAAAGCTTGGGGAAGACATTCCTGTTCCCGCCTGCGTTCAGATGCACGGATATGACCAGATTCAATATCTTAATACAAGATATCCCTTTCCGGTTATGTTCCCTCATCTGCCTTACGAAAATCCTTGCTGGCATTACCGCCGTACCTTTAATATCAAAAAGCAGGCAGGAGAAAGATATTATATAAACTTTGAAGGCGTTGACAGCGCATTTTACCTTTACATCAACGGTTCATTTAAAGGATATTCTCAGATTTCTCACGCTACAAGCGAATTCGACATCACAGAACTTGCTGTAAACGGCGAAAACACAATTGACATCCTTGTTCTGAAATGGTGTATCTCCACCTATCTTGAGTGTCAGGATAAATTCAGATTTTCGGGTATCTACAGAAGTGTTTATATGCTTACCCGTCCCGAAAGCCACATTACCGATTACAAGATTGAAACCAAAATTGACGGCAACAACGGTGTTCTGAAATTTATCAATGAAAGTCCCGTTGATATCGAGCTTGCTCTCGAAGGCAAAACAGTTACGGCAAAGGCAAATGATAACGTTTCTGTAATTTTATCCGATGTGAAGCTTTGGACTGCGGAAACCCCCAATCTTTACACTTTAACACTTACCGCAAACGGAGAAAAAATTATTGAAAATATCGGTTTCAGAGAAATCACCATCGACGGTAAGGTGTTTAAGGTTAACGGTGAAGCCGTAAAGCTTAAAGGCGTTAACCGACACGACTTCCATTGTGAAACAGCAGCAACAGTAAGCCTTGAGGATTTGGCGAGAGACGTTCACCTGATGAAAGAGCTCAATGTCAATGCAGTCAGAACCTCGCACTATCCCAACGCTCCTGAGTTTTATATCATCTGCGATACATACGGTCTTTACGTTATGGATGAAGCTGACCTTGAAATGCACGGTGCCTGCACACGTGACGGCAGATATGATATGGAACTTTGGTCTGAATATGCCGAAAACGAATTCTTTACACCCGGTATTACAGACAGACATATTGCTCTTGTTGAGCGTGACAAAAACCGTCCGAGTGTAATTATATGGTCACTCGGTAATGAAAGCTCATTCGGTAAAGCTTTCTTTGAGGGTGCAAAATATATCAAAAACCGTGACAATACCCGTCCGGTACACTATGAAGGCTTGCAGAATGCCGATCCCCAATATTATTATTCCGACCTTGTTGATATGGTCAGTATGATGTATCCGTCTTTTGACACAATCCGTGAAAAAGTTCTTGAGAATCCCGAAGAAACCCGTCCGTTTGTTATGTGTGAATATACACACGCTATGGGTAACAGCTGCGGTGACATAGCGGAGTATTGGGATATGATTTATAATAACGAGCAGATGATGGGTGCTTTTGTTTGGGAATGGGCAGACCACGGTATCAAAACCGACAAAGGTTTCTTGTATGGCGGTGACTTCAAGGAGCCTGAGCACGACGGCAACTTCTGTGCTGACGGTCTTCTGACCCCTGACAGAAAGCTTAAATCAAACGCTCTTGAAATGAAAGCGGTTTACGGCGGAAAAACAAAGTCAGAGGTTACTATCGTTGATATTCCCGCAAGCACATACAGATTCTCATCGGCAATTGATATTGAAGTTAATGAGCATACCAGCGAAATCACTTCAATCAAAGCCGACGGCAAGGAAATTCTTCGTGTGCCGATGCACTTTAATATTACACGATTCACTGATAACGACAGAGAACTTGTTCCCCATTGGATTGGCAGATGTCATCTTGATTCCTGTAAGCCTCACATCTTCTCTTGCGAAAAAACAGAAAATTCCTACAAATTCAAAGGATGTCTTGCTGCAAACTGTCTGATGCCTGCCGCATTTTTTGAAATTATGTATGAGGTTTCGGGCAATGTTCTGACAGCTACTGTTGAATATACGCTTGCAGATTATGTCGAGAACTTCCCTCGCTTCGGTGTTGAGTTTGGCGTAGACAAAGCTTATGCTAATTTCTCTTATGCCGGCTTCGGTCCTACCGAAAGCTATGTGGATAAGCATACAGCCTGTGAATACGGCTACTATGTAAGCTCTGCACGTGAAAACTATGAACATAAATATATTCGTCCTCAGGAATCAGGCAGCCACTATGCTTGTAAGTATATGGCTGTAAAGGATTTATTCAAGGTAACGGCAGAACAGCCTTTCTCATTTTCAGTAAATCCCTATACCACAAAACAGCTTTGTGAAACACTTCACTCGTTTGAGCTTGAAGAAAATGATTTTGTAAATGTTTGTATCGACCTTGCAATGCGTGGTGTCGGTTCACATTCCTGCGGTCCCGATTTACCTGCTGAATACGAGATTCCGAAAACAGGTAAAAACACCTTCAAGTTTACATTTTAATTAAGTTTCAAAATTAACGGATGCGGTTTTGTCGCCGAGTAAATGACAAAAAATCGGAGATACCTCATCGATAGGTGTCTCTGATTTTTTTATAAGGAGTAAAAAATGAAAATTGCATTAATTGCACATGACAAAAAGAAAAATGAGATAATCGAACTGGCAAAGGAATACAAGGATGTTCTCGCCAAGTATGAGTTATATGCCACCGGCACAACGGGAACTCTTATAATGGGCGAAACGGGTCTTAAAATTGTCAGAATGAAGAGCGGTCCCAAGGGCGGCGACCAACAAATAGGTGCAATGCTCGCAAACGGTGAACTTGACCTTATTGTATTTTTGCGTGATCCTTTGACAGCACAGCCTCATGAACCTGATGTTTCAGCACTTCTCCGTTTGGGTGATGTTCAGAGAATTCCGCTTGCAACAAATATAAACAGTGCAACTATAATGTTGGAAGCATTAAAAAACGGAACTTTTTTTGATATGGTAAAGCGTACTCATTCTGAAGATTAATAATCAAAAAGGGTGAATTAGATGGATATTCTGTCTTTTTGGAATCAAATGACAGCAAATCCGCTTTTGTTTATTGCTGTGCTTTTAACGTTGGGTGTTATTCTGGTAAACGGATGGACAGATGCGCCCAACGCTATCGCAACCTGTGTTGTCACACGGTGTATGCCTCCGAAGGCAGCAATACTTATGGCGGCGGTATTTAATTTTCTTGGCGTTTTTGTAATGACTATGGTAAATGCTACGGTTGCCGAAACCATTACAAAAATGGTTGATTTCGGAAGTGATCCCGATTTGGCAATTATAGCGCTCAGTGCCGCTTTGTTTGCCATTGTAATATGGGCAACGTTAGCTTGGGTATTTGGTATTCCTACAAGTGAAAGCCACGCCCTTATTGCGGGCCTTACCGGAAGTGCTATTGCTGCACACAATAGCTTACAGGGTGTAAACGGTGGAGAATGGATAAAAGTAATTTACGGTATCGGTATTTCCGTAGTTCTCGGTTTCGGTTTGGGTTGGATTGTTTGTAAAATAGTCACGATATTATTTTATAAAGCAGACAGACCAAAGACCGAACCGTTTTTCAGAGGTGCACAGATAGTCGGTGCTGCATCAATGGCATTTATGCACGGTGCACAGGACGGTCAGAAGTTTATGGGTGTTATCCTGCTTTGTGTGTATATGTCACACGGACAAGCATTACCGTCAGATATTAATATTCCGATTTGGCTGATGGTTGTTTGTTCGGTTATTATGGCGTTAGGTACGGCAATGGGCGGCAAAAAAATTATAAAATCTGTTGGTATGGATATGGTAAAGCTTGAAAAATATCAAGGCTTTTCGGCAGATATAGCGGCTGCAATTTCGCTTTTATTCTGCTCTGTATTCAGCTTACCTGTTTCAACCACTCATGCAAAAACCACATCAATTATGGGTGTGGGTGCAGTTAAGCGTGTTTCTGCAATAAATTTCGGTGTGGTCAAGGAAATGGTGCTCACTTGGGTGCTTACTTTCCCCGGCTGCGGACTTGTCGGGTATATAATGACCAAGATATTTATGCTTATATTCACATAAATGAAAGGAACTGAAAACGATGGCAAAAGGCGATAAATTTTATTTTGAAAATTTTATAGAATGTGCTCAGCTTTCAAAAAAAGCGGCATTGTACCTTGTCAGCTGCCTTGAAAATTATGATGCAGATAAGATTGAACCAATGCTTGTCAAAATGCATGAATATGAAAACAGAGCTGATATAAAGAAACACGAAATGAACGAGGCTCTTGCAAAAGCCTTTGTAACTCCTGTTGACCGTGAAGATTTGGATATGATGAGCCAACAGCTTGACAATGTGCTTGACCTGCTTGAAGAAGTATTACAAAAGCTGTATATATATGACATCAAAACCATTCAGCCGTCTGCAATAGAATATGCCAAGAATCTCGTAAACGGTTGTGATTTGCTTTGCTCAATTATGGGCGAGTTTGAGAACTTCAAAAAATCTAAAAAAATCCACTCGCTTATTATTGAGTGCAATGATGTTGAAGAAGTATGTGACAGACTGTATCTCTCATCAATGCGTAACCTCACCAAGAATTCGGATGACACTCATGAAAGATTTTGCTGGTACAAAATCTATGATTGTCTTGAAGCTTGTGCGGACGCCTGCGAACACGTAAGCGAATGCGTAGGTTCAATCATTATGAAAAACACATGATTGTGTAAAAGTAGAAGGATGTATATAACAAACCACTTCATAGATGCAAAGCACCAATGAAGTGGTTTGTTCGTTATAAGGTTTAATCTTTTATCAGTTTGCTCAAAAGCCTTTTATTTTGTACGGAATCGAATCATTTATTATGTTGATATACTTTTACATAGTCGATTACAAAATCAATAGGCAAAGTGCCTTGCGAGTTGTTTTTTATGTTGCCCGACCAACCGAAAACAGGCTTTCCGTCAACACCGTCAACCTCGACAGAAAGAATCATAAACTCTTTTTCCTGTGCAACACCGCCGAATGAAGAACGGCAGGTTTCAATACCGTTAATATAGAAAATATACTCATTTTTGTTCCATTCAAGACCGTAAGTATTGAATGAATTATACGGGTCATCAATCTCAAATGCACCGAGTCGCTTTGATTTTCCGTTAATGCCGTAACCATTATAATGAAGATTGGAAACAATTGAATTTCTGATTTTTTTGCGTTTGCTGTCATTGTTCTTAGTTTTTCATTATCATTTATTAAAGAACCTATTTCATTTTTTAACTTTTCACATGTTAATTCATTTTCTTCAATTATCACGCCGGCATTTGCATCTGCTATCGTTTTTGCATTATAGTATTGGTGATTTTCTGCCGCATAAGGAAATGGTATAAGTATTGCAGGTAGTCCAACAATACCAAGCTCCGTTACTGTAAGCGCACCACTTCTACATACTGCCAAATCACTTGCTACCATTATCTCTTCCATATTATATATATATTTTTCAATTTTTACATTTTGATTTTTTATATTTACATTATCTTTATCTATTTTCCCTATTATCTCATCATAATGCTTTGGTCCAGTTGCATATATCATGTGATAATCTTCTATTTCTACATTATTTATTAGTTCAATCATTGTATCATTTAGTTTTTTTGCGCCTTGGCTTCCACCAAACACTAAAACAATTGGTTTATTTGTTTGTAATTTCTGTTTTGCATTATCCTTATTTAGATTATTCACTAGTTTTGTTGGATTACCTGTATATACAGCATTTTTTGCTTTTGGTAATTTCTTAAGTGCAGCTTCAAAACCAACTGCTACGACGTCAACTTTTCCTGACAACCAACTTGTTGTTTTACCAGGTAAAGCATTACTTTCATGAATTAATGTTGGAACTTTACATTTCAAAGCTGCAATCATTGCTGGAGCTGTAACATATCCACCAGTACCTACAACTAAATCAATGTTTTCTTCACTTATTATCTTTTTTACTTCGTTAATTCCTTTTATTAATTCGGTAATGCTTTTTATATTTTTTAATGATAATCCTCTATGTAATCCCTTAGCATGTATATATTTTATATCATAGCCAGCCTTTGGAACTAAGTCTACTTCCATTCCGTTTGTTGTTCCTACAAATAATATTTTGTTTCCATCTTCTTTTAATTTATTTGCTATAGCTATTCCAGGAGTAATATGTCCTCCTGTACCACCCGCTGCTATTAATACGTTCATAGTCATCCCTCCATATATTTATATTATGTATAAAATAATTTTTAGTGTCAACCTTATATATGAAAGAAAGTTTTTATAATTTTAGTTATACCTTTTCTTAAATA
>CALGRR010000061.1 GCA_937880805.1 uncultured Clostridia bacterium | reverse complement strand
TCTTTAACCCCTGGTAGAACCAGGGGTTTATTTCCACACCTGAAGGCACCAATAAGCAGAAACGCACCGATTTCTCGGTGCGTTTCTTGTTTATATAATGTCTTATTTAGTTCCGAAAATTCTGTCACCTGCATCGCCGAGACCGGGAATAATATATCCGTGGTCATTAAGGCAGTCATCAAGTGCCGCAATATAAATATCAATATCGGGATGGGCTTCTCTAAGTGCATTAAGACCTTCGGGAGCACCGATTATACCCATAAACTTTATTGATTTGGGATTGCGTTTTTTAATCTGAGTTATTGCGTCTATGGCAGAGCCGCCCGTTGCAAGCATCGGGTCAAGAACAATAACCTCACGCTCTTCAATATCTGCGGGAAGCTTGCAATAATATTCAACAGGCTGAAGAGTTTCAGGATCTCTGTAAAGACCGATATGACCGACTCTTGCAGACGGAACAAGTGCAAGAACACCGTCTACCATACCAAGACCTGCTCTGAGAATAGGAACAAATGCAAGCTTTTTGCCTGCAAGAACCTTTGTTTTTGCAACAGCTATGGGAGTTTTGGTTTCAACCTCTTTAAGAGGCAAATCTCTTGTTGCTTCATAACACATAAGAGTAGCTATTTCGCTGACAAGATTTCTGAATTCCTTTGAACCGGTTTTCTCATTTCTGAGAATTGAAAGCTTATGGTGAATAAGCGGATGATCCATTATAACAACCTTTGACATAATAAAACCTCCCGATTAATTAAAATCTGTTTTCAAGATCAGTTATCTGAGCAATTCTTCTTTCGTGTCTTTCTTCACCGCTGAAGGGTGTGTCAAGAAAAACATCAACAAGCTCTATTGCTTTTTCAACGGTAACAACTCTTCCGCCAAGGCAAAGGATATTTGCGTTATTATGAAGTCTTGTCATTTCTGCCGAAAACTTATCTGAGCAGCAGCAGGCTCTGATTCCTCTGACCTTGTTTGCAGCTATTGAAATGCCCACACCCGTGCCGCAGAAGAGAAGACCGAGCTCGCACTCCTTTGAAACAACAGCTCTTGCGGTTTTTTCTGCATAAACGGCATAGTCTGCCGAATCGGAAGTATATGTTCCGTAATCCTTATATTCAATCTTTCTCTCATCAAGATGAGCCATAATCGCCTTTTTGAGTTCAATTCCTGCGTGGTCACTTCCTAATGCAATCATATCTTTTCTCCTTTTTTCAATTTCAGTTCCCGTTCAGCCTGGGGCGGTCTTAAATAAACCGGCATCAATGCTGCGGAATCATTGAATAAATCTTTATTATTAACAGCGGCAAGGGCTACACCGTATGCACGCTGAAACCTGCGGTTTTCACCTGAAAGCTTGATATTTGTTAATTTATCGCCGAAAGCACCGAAGCATATTTCGGCACCGTCGCCCGCCAGATAAACAATTCCCTTAATTGATGAAAGCTCATCGCATAATTCATTAATTGACACTGCCTTATCTTCGCAGACTCTTTCAACCGTTCCGTTTTCACATTTAAACAATGCAGTGTAAACCTGATTGCATCTGGCGTCCATAACGCTGCATACAAAACAATCCGTATCGGCGAAATTATAAGCTATGCTTTCAAGCGTTGAAACGCCTGCACAGGGCTTGTTCCGGCAAAGAGCAAGACCTTTGACAGCCGCAACTCCAATTCGGATTCCCGTGAAAGAGCCCGGTCCGGTATTTACGCAAAATGCATCAATATCTTCAATTTTCAAATCAGCCTGATTCAAGGCATTATCAGCCATAGGCATAAGAGTTTTGCTGTGGGTCAACGCTGCATTAACAAAACATTCGCTTATCAATCGCCCGTCTTCGGTTACGGCAACGCTTGCCGATTTTGCAGAAGACTCAAACGCTAATATTTTCAATTCCTTCAGCTCCGGTAATTTCAATCTTTCTCTCGGTGAAGTTTTCTGTTTTGGTTATGCTTACTCTTATACAGTTTTCGGGCAGTATCGCTTCTATATTTTCGCTCCATTCAATTATAAGACAACTGCCTGCATCAAGATAATCAAAATATCCGGTTGAATATAAATCATCCCAGCCCGATATGCGATACATATCAAAATGATACAGCGTGCAGTGAGAACCTCTGTATTCATTAACAAGGGCAAAAGTCGGGCTGCTGACATCGCAGTTTATGCCCATTCCTCTTGCAAAGCCTCGGGTAAAAGCGGTTTTTCCCGCACCCAAATCACCGAACATTGCTATAACTGCATTTTCAGGAACAATTCTTCCGAGCTGCTCTGCAATTTTCTCGGTTTCGGTAACACTGTTTGTTATAAATTCTGCCATAAAACTTCACCTTTGATATTATATCACGGCACTTTATATTTTTCAACAAAAAGATACAGAAAAAAATCCCCGTATATCGGGGATTTAATCTGTCAGGAATTGCGTGCAACAAGTGCATTGATAACATCGGGAACATCGGTTATTAATCCGTCAACCCCGTATTTAATGAGTCTGATTGCTGTTTCAGGTTCATTAACGGTCCACGGATTAACACCGATTCCGTTTTCGTGAAGCTTTTTAACATAATGCTTTGTAACCATTGAATAATGCGGGTGGAGATAATCGGCACCTATTTCTTTGGCAAATTTAACATAACCGAAAATCATTTTTTTAATAGCAAATTTCATATTCGGGCTGTATAAATATCCGGTTTTACATTTCGGGTCAACCTTTTTGCATTCAATAAGAAGCTCGTGGCTGAAGCTTGAAATGAGAAGCTTATCAAATAAACCGTGAGCCTTGACAGCTTCAATGGTTTTTGCAACAATGCTCTTATCCCCGTTAAGCGGTGTTTTAAGCTCAATGTTCATAATTTCAATATCTGCAGTTTCGCAGAGTGTAAGGAACTCCTCAAGAGTGGGCAGAGTTGTGCCCGAAAACTTTTCGTGAAACTTAACACCAAAATCATATCTGCGAAGCGACTCAAGCTTCATTGATGAAATTTCGCCAACACCCGTTGAAGTATCGTCTATAGTGTAGTTGTGGCAAATAACCGGCACACCGTCAACGGTGAGATGAACATCAGTTTCAAAGCCGTCAACTCCGATTTCGAGAGATTTTTCAAATGCGGGCATAGTGTTTTGCGGTGCCTGCCTGTTTGCACCTCTGTGAGAAATAACCTTACATATTGCCATCAGAATCACCTTTTATATAAAAATTTCCTTTATATTTTAACAGAAAGCTTCATTTAATTCAAGTAAATATTGTCAATAATTTATATCAGGAAATTCATACTTGATTTTATTGACAAAACAGAATGATTATGTTAATATTTTTGCGGTATATAAGCACCTGTGGCGGAATTGGCAGACGCGCCAGATTTAGGATCTGGTATCTTTGATGTGCAGGTTCAACCCCTGTCAGGTGCACCAGAGAAACAAAATCCGAAGCTTGATTACAGAGATTGAGTTTCGGATTTTTTATAACCAAAAACGGAAGTGATTTATTATGGTTGGCATTATCGATATTGGCGGAGGCTTGAGAGGAATCTACACAAGCGGAATTTATGATTATCTTCTGGATAATAACATTAAATTTGAATATTGCCTTGGTGTTTCATCAGGAAGTGCAAATCTGATAACATATGTTGCGGGTCAGAGAGGCAGAACAAAAAGATTTTATCAGGAATACTCCTTTGAAAAAGAATATATGGGTGTTGGTTCATATTTTAAAAGAGGAATGCTCATAAATCTTGACTATCTTTATTCAGGCATCACCAACAGCACGGGAAAAGACCCCCTTGACTACGAAGCAATTAAGAATTCATCAGTAAGCTTCAATGCCGTTTCAACCGATGCTCTTTCCTGCACTCCGAGATATTTCACCAAAAACGATTTGTCAAAAGATGAATACACTCTTCTGAAAGCCTGCTGTGCAATGCCCGTTGCGTGCAGAAAGCCCATAGAGTTTAAAGGAAACAAATATTTTGACGGCGGATTA
The DNA here is from genome assembly GCA_937880805.1 of uncultured Clostridia bacterium. Taxonomy (GTDB): domain Bacteria; phylum Bacillota; class Clostridia; order Oscillospirales; family Acutalibacteraceae; genus CAG-177. The sequence goes on along the minus strand of CALGRR010000061.1, from coordinate 13,470 downwards.
TCGGATCCGATTCCCTATAAAAAAGCCTTTGCAGACGGCTGTGACAAGCTGGTTATATGCATCACTCTGCCGAAGGATTACAGAAAAACGCCTATGCCCGAATGGCTTGTAAAAATTCTTCTTCATAAATATCCCGAAATAAGAAACAGCATTCTGACAATGCATAATTCATATAATAACGGCATTGAAGAGATTTTCGAGCTTGAAAAGCAAGGCAAAGCTCTTGTTATTTATCCCGAAGAATGCTTCGGAATAAACACACTCACAAGAGAAAAAGAAGGTATGGAAAAGCTTTATCAGCTCGGCTATAAAGACGGAAAGAAAATTGAAGAATTTTTAAATAAAAACGGAGTTGCCTCACAATCAAAGTGAGGCAACTCCGTTTTTATTCACTCGGATATGCACCGTAAAGATGAACTATATTAAGGTCTTCTTCCATATCAAGACCATGAGAACCGCATTCGCCGTCTATCTCGTGGCATCCGTGATCCATTGCAAAGCCGATAAGAGTATTATGGCTCTTCCAGTTTTCTTTTATAAGCTCTGCAAATTCTTCAAAAGCCTTGCAGTTAAGCTTCAGCTTTTCAAGGGGGATTTCTCCCTCCGGTCCGTGCTTATGCATTGCTGAATCATAATCGCCGTTATAAACTGCAATAAAATCATATTTATCTTCAACAATCAGTTCCTTTGCCTTTGCATTTACCTCTTCAATGGTATCATAAATATAATAATCCATTTCTTTTTCAAGATAAATCATCGCCATACTGCTTTTGCTTTCTGCAACTATCGCAGGCTTCATGCCCGCACGGATAAGCGCATCAAAAATCGAATCTGTTTTAAGAACCGGCTTTTCATATCTTCTGATTCCGTGAACCTCAGGCTGTGTGCCGGTATACATAGTTGCAAAGCAAACAGGAGTTACCGAAGGCATAACCGAACAAAGAGGCAATTCAATATCACAGTTGTTTTTTACCTCAGTAAAATATGAGCTGTATTTTTCATATATCCATTGAGCTATCGCATCAGGGTTATACATAAATATTCTGTCGGCTTTTTTACCCGAAAACTTTCTGTCAACAAGCTCTGTAACGGCTGTTGTTTCTTTCAAGGCAAGTTCCGGTGCCTCAATATCTATGGCATATGCAAGAGATGAACAGATTTTATCAAGTGAAACGCTGTTATAATTCATAATCATCACCAACAAAGTTTTTTAAAATTATAATTCTGAAAAAATTAAATGTCAATAATTCATCAAGAAAATAGAGGAAAAACATTTTTTTGCTTGCAATAAAAGAATATTTATTGTAATATTTATTGGCATATAAAATTTTTAGAAAGAAAAGGAGAATAATATGCAGGAAAACAATCAGTTCAAGCCCCATGTTGCCGCAAGTAAAATTACACCTGAATTTACGGTTACCTCAATTATTATGGGTGTTCTTCTTGCTGTAATTTTCGGCGCTGCAAATGCATATCTCGGTCTTCGCGTAGGTATGACCGTATCTGCATCAATTCCCGCTGCGGTTATTGCAATGGGTGTTATACGCGTTGTTATGCGTAAAAATTCAATTCTTGAAAGCAATATCGTTCAGACAGTCGGTTCGGCAGGTGAATCTCTCGCTGCGGGTGCTATTTTCACACTTCCCGCACTTTTCCTTTGGGCTGCCGAAGGAAAAATGGAAAAACCGAGCATAATTGAAATAACGATTATCGCTCTTATAGGCGGTCTTCTCGGCGTTTTCTTTATGGTGCCTCTTCGTAATGCTCTTATAGTTAAAGAGCACGGCACACTCCCCTATCCCGAAGGCACTGCCTGTGCTGAAGTTCTTCTCGCAGGCGAAGAGGGCGGTTCAAACGCTTCAACTGTTTTTGCAGGTATGGGCTTTGCCGCATTCTTCAAGCTCGTTATTGACGGTCTTAAAGCTGTGCCCGGCGAAATTTCATTCAGAATAAAAGGCTTTGCAGGTGAATTCGGTACTCAGATTTATCCTGCGGTTATGAGCGTTGGTTATATCTGCGGCCCCAGAATTTCTTCATATATGTTTGGCGGCGGTGTATTAAGCTGGCTTGTTCTTATTCCGATTATTGTTCTTTTCGGAGAAACACTCACTCTTTATCCCGGAACGGAGCCTATCGGCACAATGTTTGCAGAAGGCGGAGCAAGTGCAATATGGAGCTCATATATCCGCTACATAGGTGCGGGAGCTCTTGCAGCAGGCGGTATCATCAGCCTTATCAAATCACTGCCTCTTATTATCAGAACATTCAAGGATGCGGTTAAAAGTATGAAAGGCGGCTCTGATGCAGGCTCAGAGAGAACAAATCAGAATATCAGTATGAAAATTGTTCTTATTGCAATCGCAATCCTCACCCTTGTTACCTGGCTTGTTCCCGCAGTTCCCGTTTCACTTCTCGGTGCTGCCATTGTTGTTATTTTCGGTTTCTTCTTTGCAACCGTTTCATCGAGAATGGTTGGTCTTGTGGGAAGCAGCAACAATCCCGTTTCAGGTATGGCAATAGCAACGCTTCTTATTGCAACGGTTATTCTTAAACTCACGGGTGACAGCGGCGTTGACGGTATGAGAAGTGCAATCGCCATAGGTTCAATTATCTGCATCGTTGCAGCTATCGCAGGCGATACATCACAGGACCTCAAAACGGGATATATTCTCGGTGCCACGCCTAAAAAACAGCAAATCGGCGAAGTTATCGGCGTTATTGCGGCCGCACTCGCAATCGGCGGAACTCTTTATCTGCTTGATTCCGCATGGGGCTTCGGCACCGATGCACTTGCAGCTCCCCAGGCAACTCTTATGAAAATGATTATCGAGGGCGTTATGGATAATAACCTCCCCTGGGGTCTTGTTTTCATCGGAGTTTTCATTGCAATAGTTGTTGAAATCATCGGTATCCCCGTTCTTCCCTTTGCAATCGGTGTTTATCTTCCCGTTCATCTCAATGCCTGCATTATGGTTGGCGGTCTTATCCGTCTTGCAGTTGATAAGATGAAGAAGGAAGAAAATGAAAAGAAGCAGATTACCAACGACGGTATTCTTTTCTGCTCGGGTATGATTGCGGGCGAAGGTCTTGTTGGTATAGCTCTTGCTCTTCTTGCGGTGTTCGGAGTTAATAAGTTTATTGATATTTCAGGTATTCTCAATCTTTCCGACGGTGTTGCCAAAATAGCTGCTCTTGCAGTTTTCGGCCTTATTATTCTTTCACTTCTTAAATTTTCCGTATGGAAAAAACGCAAGGCTAAATAATTATGAAAAAGAATAAAAAAACAGATGAAAACTATCTTGAGAGAATTCCCGTTAAAGCAGAAAACCTTCCGTGGAAAAAGGATGAAAACGGAAATGTTACTCTTGAGGTTGAGAACAAAGGTGCAATGAACAGAATTGCACAGAAAATATTCAAAAAGCCGAAAATCAGTTATATTCATCTTGATAAAAACGGCAGCTTCGTGTGGCCGCTTATTGACGGTAAAAAGAATATTCTTGAAATCGGTAAATATGTTGAAAAAGAATTCGGAGAAGCCGCAAATCCTCTTTATGAAAGGCTTGCACAGTTTTTCAGAATTCTTGAAAACAACAATTTCATATATTGGAAATAAAGGAATTCCCCGATTTTTTCGGGGAATTTTTTATTTATATTGAAAATAAATAAAGCGTATGATAAAATCAAAACATCAAACAGACTGAGGTGATTTTTTGAAGGAATATGATGTTGTAATTATAGGCGGTGCAACCGCAGGCAGCTATTTTGCCAGAAATTTAGCATTAAACGGAGCAAAGGTTCTTGTTATTGATGCAAAAAGCAGAGAAAAGGTTGGCACAAAATATGATATTTTCCATATTTCACGACCCGATTTTGCAACCTTTGATTTACCTATGCCCGTTGAAGGCGAGGACTATGCATTTTCTTTTGAAAGCACCCACGTTTGCTCTGCACTCGGCAATTACCCCAAGTTTTCACCGGGTCCCGTAATAGGAATGCATATGCACGAATATACTCTCAGACTCAATGACTGGGCAATGGATGCAGGAGCAGAATTCATTTACGGTGCTGCATTCAAAGACTTCACCCGGAATGGTGAAAAAATAGACGGCATTGAATATGAGTTTAACGGCAAAACAGAAAGAGTCAAAGCAAAGCTTGTTGCCGATTGCTCGGGCATTCCCTCTGTTGCAAGAAGAAAGCTTCCCGACGGCTACGGGGTTGAAAACTTTGAAATAAAGCCCGATGAAATGTTTTATGTTGTTCTCAGATACATACGCTTTCTTAACCCCGATGATAAGCTTGAGCTTCGCTCGTGGCCATTCTATAAAACCTGGGAAGCACCCGAGTACGACCCCACGGGTGCAATACTCGGAATCGGAGCAAATTTAAGCTACAATGTTTGTGAAAAAGTATACAAAGAATTTGAAGCTGCGGTTGAGCTTCCGCCTTATGAGGTTAAATATTTTGAAAGAGGCTCAACCCCCTACCGCCGCCCGCCTTATTCATTTGTTGCAGATTCCTTTATTGCAATGGGCGACGCCGCCTGCATAACCAAGCCCTCCTGCGGCGAAGGTGTTACGGCAGCTATGGTGCAAATGAAAATTGCGGTTGAGGTTGTTACCTCGCTTCTCAAAGAAGGAAAAGAACTCACACGCGAGAATATGTGGAGCATAAACAAAAGATATAATGATGAGCAGGGCGAAGGCTTTGCAAATCAAATGGCGGTTCTTATCGGTGCGGTTGCCTCAAATGCCGAAGAAAACGATTTCTTTTTTGCAAATGATCTGATATTCAGCACAAAGAATTTTATCGCTATGAGTGAGGGCGGAATTCCGAGCTTCACAATCGGCGAAATTCTTGAAATGGCAAAAGGCTTCCTGAAAGGAATTTTCACGGGCAAGCTTCGCATATCTTCTCTTGCCAAAATGCTTAAAGCAATAATCAACGGTGCAAGAATTTCAGGCCATTACAAGAACTTCCCCGAATCTGTTGACGGATTTGAAAAATGGTGTAAAAAAGCCGATAAAATCTGGAAGAAATGCGGCAAAATGGCCGACTTTGTTTCGGAAGAATAATTAAATGAAAGGATATTATTATGAAACTCGGTATTATAAACGGATGGAGCGAGGGCTGCATCAGATATGTTCACGATAAGAGACTCAAAGCTGTTGAATTTTGCGTTAATCATAATTATGATTCTGATGAGTTTCTTTCAAACGCAAAAGAAATTAAAGGTTACTGCGAAAAATACGATGTAACCGTTGGTGCAATCGGCCGCTGGGGAATGACAAGAATCGATGATAATGGCGAAATAATAAATGAAGCATTGCAGAATGACCTTAATCTCATTACTGCCGCGTCAATAATCGGCTGCCCCGTTTATAACTGCGGTGTAAATTACACAGAAAAGAAAAGCTTTTTTGAAAACTGTGAAATTGCAATAAAATATCTCGGTAAACTGATTGATTTCGGAAAAGATTTGGGTGTTAAAATTGCAGTTTATAATTGCAGATGGGAAAACTTTGTTGTTGAGCCCAAGGCATGGCACCCGATTCTTTCGGCACTTCCCGAGCTTGGAATAAAATATGATGTTTCTCACAGCTGGAATAACGGCGGCGACTATCTGCAGGAGCTTCTTGATTTTGGCGACAGAATCTATCATTTTCATCTCAAGGGAACCGTAGAAATCAACGGTGAACATTATGATGATGCTCCTGCGGGAATGGATATGACGGATTGGAAAACCGTTATGGATATACTTTATACCAAAGATTATGACGGAATGCTTTCCATTGAGCCTCACTCAAGCTATTGGAAAGGCAAAAAAGGTCAATGGGCTATTGATTTTACTATCAATTATTTTACTCCATACATTATGCCCGAAGACTATGAATTCAGTGATAATCCTTATATGCCCTAAGAAAAAACCCCTTGAAGGTTTTCCTTCAAGGGAAAATTTTTATATAACCGTTATTTCCGATGCATTGCCTGCCGCATCATAAGCAACGATTGAATATTCATCGGTTATGTTTCCGTTCGAATCTGTAAACCCGGTTTCGGTGCCTGCATCAAAGCAAAGCTCAATTCTTGCAAGAAAATCTCCGTTTTTCTCAATTCTGTAATATGCAATGCCGAAATCGTCTTCTGCGGCATCCCATTCAATAACAATGCCGTTTTCGGTTGCGGTTTTGCTCGGATTGCTTACCTTTGAGGGCTTATTGCTTTCAAGCACAAAACCGTTTTCAATATAATCATAATAAGTTTCCATAAACACGGGATTTACAAGTGCAGGGCTGAAATAATGATTATATGAAAAAGTTATTATATTCTCGGCATATTTTGATGCCACATTCATTTGCCATACAAATCTGTCAAGAGTTGATGTTATTGACATTGCGTTTTCGGTTGCGGGTCTTGTGAGAATTCCGTCAAGCAGAGTATCTGCAAAGCTTAATGTGAAATTCTCGCAGTTTGCCCAAAGCCTTATATCTGCATCGGCAGATTTAACAGCAGCAGAATACATTTTCCATATTTTTTCAAGGTTTTCTTCCGAGGTCCAGAGTGCACCTACCGCATCCTGCGGAGCAAAAATATCGCCGTCACGGAAGTTGATTTTATTAAGCATTCTCACAAGATTTGCAAGAGTCATAACGGGTTCGTTGGCAAGATACTCTGCATAAAAAGGGCTTAAAAGAAGCGGCAAGGATTTATCGGTTTTATCAATTCGGTCAATTATTTCATTAAGCCCGTTGCAAAGTCCGTTAATATTAATCTGGCAGGTTAAAACATTGTTGAATTCGGGGGTGAAATACCAACCGTAGAAGCAATCGGAATAATCTGCATAATACTTACCGTAAATCTCTTCAACCATATCTGCTGCAACGCCGCACATATCAGAATACTGCTTTGTTATTGCTCCTTCAACCCAGAAATCATCAAACATTGCAAGACCGATAAAAACTTTTATTCCCGTGTCCTTGCAGTTTTTTAATGCGGAAGCAATAACATCGGGATATGTAATAGCGCTTTTAAAAATCGGAAGCTCGCTTTCATAATAAACAGACCAGGTATCGTCGCCCGATTTATTGGCAACATCCTGCAAAATAAGATATTCAATGCCCGCTTTTTTCATATATTCAATTTCGGTTTGCCAGCGTTCATCATCCCAGGTTGAACTCATCCACGATTGAAGAAAAGTTCCGTTAAATTCGGGATTGCATTTTTGCTCGGGATTATAACCGTCTCCGAAAGGAAGGAGCGAAAGTAAAAAAGCCATAACGGCAGAAATAATTTTAATAATCATAGCTGTTTCCTTTCTTTATCAATAATGTTTTCACATTATAACACAAACAATCAGATGAAGCAACAATTATTCTTATACCCATTGTCACAAGCAAAAATATTTGCTATAATAGTCGGGAAAGTCGGTGATATAATGTATAATTTCTTCGCACAGAAAAACAGCAGACAAGGCAACTGTTATCTTATAACAGATTCGGATTTTAACCATATTAAAAATGTTTTAAGAATGCAGGTTGGCGACACACTTCTTATAAGTGAAGAAGGACTAAGCAACCTTTGCGAAATAGAAAGCTTTGAAGCAGATTCTGCAGTTGTTCGCATTATAGAAGAAAATTTTAATGACACAAATCTTCCCGTTAAAATCTATCTTTTTCAAGGCTTGCCCAAAAGCGATAAAATGGAGCTTATTATTCAGAAAGCGGTTGAGCTTGGTGCAGAGGGCATTATTCCCGTTGAAATGAACAGATGCGTTGTCAAACTTGATGATAAAAAGAAAAAGAGCAAAACCTCACGCTGGCAGGCAATAGCGGAAAGTGCCGCAAAGCAAAGCAAAAGAACAATTATCCCTGAAGTCAGTGATGTTATATCTTTTAAACAAGCCCTTGAAAAAGCAAAAGAGCTTGATTTGTTCCTTGTTCCGTATGAAAATAAAGACGGAATGAAGGCTACGGAAAATGCCCTTTCTCAAATAAAAGCGGGCTCAACTGTCGGAATATTGATAGGACCAGAGGGCGGTTTTGAAGAATATGAAATTGAAGCCGCAGAAACCGTAGGCGGAAAAACAGTTTCCCTGGGAAAACGGATTTTAAGAACCGAAACCGCCGCAATAACTTCGGTTGCAATGTGTATGCTCTATGCAGAAATGAACTTAAACGGAGAATCGGAATGAAAAAACTGCCTGATGAATTCACAAATAGAATGAAAGAAATTCTCGGTGATGAGTTTTCGGAATACGAAAAAGCATTGAATGAAGCTCCGGTTAAAGGGTTCAGAATAAATACCGAGAAAATAACTCCCGAAAACTTTGAAAAGCTGAATAATTTTTCTGCAGGAAAGATTCCTTATGTTGAAAACGGATATTATCTTGATTATGAGAGAATCGGCAATCACCCCTATCACCACGCAGGAATGATTTATATTCAGGAACCGGGTGCAATGGCACCTGCGGAATGCGTTGAAATTAATCCCGACTGGAAAATACTTGATATGTGTGCCGCACCTGGCGGAAAAAGCACGCAGCTTAAAAATAAGCTTGGTGAAAACAGCATTCTTGTTTCAAACGAGATTATTCCCTCACGCTGCAAAATTCTTACAGGAAACATAGAAAGACTTGGGCTTAAAAATGTTGTTACAACATGTATGGACACATCAAGGCTTGCAAAAACCTTTCCCGATACATTTGATTTAATTATGGTTGATGCTCCTTGTTCGGGTGAAGGAATGTTCCGAAAAGAAGAAATTGCCATTGATGAATGGAGCGTTGAGAATGTTAAGAAATGTGCTGCAAGGCAGCTTGATATTCTTGAAAACGCAGTTGTTTGCCTTAAAAACGGCGGATACATAATATATGCAACCTGCACCTTTTCTCTTGAAGAAAACGAAATGGTTATTGATTCATTTTTGCAGTCACACCCCGAATTTGAGATTGTTCAGGCTAAAAAAGAAGTTGTTGCTTCAACTGCTGACGGAGTTGAATTTGACGGCTGCAAGTGCAGTAACATCCGCTATGCAAGAAGATTTTATCCGCACAAAGCAAAGGGTGAAGGTCAGTTTATGGCTGTTCTTCACAATAAAAACGATAACATTTCTTTTTCTTTTAATAAGCAGAAAAACAATATCAAAATTGATAAAACCGTCATTGATTTTCTTGATGATGTGCTGATTGATTATGATAAAAACAAGGTTATTATGTATAACGGCAACCCCGTTTATTTTGTTCCCGATTTTAATATTGAAAAGGGAACAGCTTTCTCCTGCGGCGTAACAATCGGCGAAATAAAAAAGAATTATTTTCAGCCTCACCATCAGTTTTTTATGGCTATGGGTAACGATTTTAAAAGAAAAATCAATCTTACTGCAGACAGCGAAGCGATTAAAAAATATCTTCACGGAGAGGAAATAGAGGCTGACTGCCAAAACGGCTGGGCTGTTGTAACCGTTGACGGTTGCTCCGTTGGAGGTGCAAAGGTTGTTAACGGCAGGGCAAAGAATCATTATCCTAAGGGATTACGAACAAAATAAAAGCTTCAGCACATATTCAAGGCAAGCAGCTTTGAATATGTGCTGATTTCATTTTCTGTAATATTTTCCGCTTCTTTTAAGATAATCAATAAGCATCATTGTCCAGTCGGTCTGAATAAAATCAAAGCCTCTGTCTGCAAGCCAGCCCCAGCCGAAATCCTCGGATACTGTCAGTGCACTGTCATCGCTGTGACCACCTGAAAGCTGCTCTTTGTAATCGTATATTATGGAATTAACCCAGACCAGCTTGCCGTCACGGTGCATCATATCAATAAATTCATCGCTTGCAAGATATGAATCATCTTTTTCAAAAAGCACCTCGGCACCCATATAATTAATGTTCTTTTTCATTAATTCTTTATGCATCGGGTGCTTTTCCGAAACAATAGGGATATAAGGAAGCTCGGGGCAAAGATTTTCAAGAACAGATAAAACATTGTTTGAAACCTTGCTTTTAACAAGAATCTGATCGGTCATTCCGTGATGCTTTACGGCATTATAAATCTTTTCGGGATTCCCCCAGAATTTATCAATATTAATAAAACATCTGCCTTTAAATTGCTCAAGGAAATCATCAAATGAGAGTATTCCGAACTGTGTCGGTGTATTGTCATAGTTAACATATTTATAGTTTTTTATTACGCTGTAAGGGAGCAAGGATAAAGAAAATCTTTTTTTGAGATGTTCTTTTTCCATACCGGGATGAAAAAGAAAAAGCTTTCCGTCTTTGCTGCAGCTTACATCAACCTCAATCATATCTGCGCCTTGTTTAAGTGCTGTTTCATATGCAGTTAAAGTATTGCAGGGTATATTGCCGCCCGCAGCTCCTCTGTGGGCAACAACAATAATATTTTCCTTTGCTTTCTCATAAAGATTAAAGCTCATCATTTTTACCTCAATTCAAAAAAGCAGGAACAGCCGCAAAACCGTTCCTGCAAAAATTTAAGCCTGCCCGGGATTTCTTTCAAGACCCTTCTCCCCTGCTCCTCTGGATTCTCTGAGAGAAGAATACATAACATCAAGTCTTGATTTGTTAAGGGGATAACCGAACTTGAAAAGAATAAATACAAGTGTATAAACAATGGCGGGAATAATTGTGCAAACAAAAAGAATTCCTTCGCCAACGCCTTCAACATAGCCTGCGGAGCCGTGAACGGCACCGTCATATCCCGCAACACTTGCAAGAAGCTTCATTCCGCCAACATCGGCAACTGTCTGACCGAGGTTACGGCAGAAGGTATAAACCGCATAAACGGCACTTTCACTTCTTATTCCCGTTTTATATTCCTGATAATCTATAACATCGGTAATTATTGCCCAGTTTGTTATGCTTACAAATGAATAACCGAAGCCGATAATAAATGTGAATATCATAAACACAACGGGAGCACTTGAAAGTCGGTCGCAATGGGGAACAACAAAGAACATAAGAACTGCAGCTATTGCAGAGAAGAATGTTCCCACGCTGCAAAGCTCCTGTTTGCCGAACCTTTTAACAAGTTTGGGCATAAAGAAAATCATAACAGCCATAGGCAGATAGTTTGCTATTGTGCCGATAATTGAAAGGTCAGTGTTTTCAAAATAGTTTTTATAAAGATACTGATTGAGTGAGCCGAACTGGAGCTGACCGCTGATGAGTATACCGGAAAGTGCGGCAACAATAAACGGTCTGCTCTTAAGCATTCCGATATATGTCTTTTTAACATCAACCTTGGGTTCTTCTTCGGAGGCAACTCTTTCCTTTGTATATTTAAAGCAAAGGAAAAAGAATATTATGGAAAGAACTCCCATAATGATTCCGAATTTGAGCATTCCGCCTGCATCCGCAGCCTTAACCTCAACACCCTGGCTGTTAACACCCGAAACGGTGTAAATAACCATAGGTCCGATGAGAAGAGGAATTGCACCGCCGAGACCAGCACCGATTGAACGGAAGGTTGAAAGCAATGTTCTTCCGTCGGGGTCATCGGTAATAACCGAAGCAAGTGAGCCGTAGGGAATGTTGATTGTTGTATACATCATACCGAATCCGATATATGTTGCATACATCAGGGCAATAACAACAGTTTCACTTGTTGTTAATGTTCTGAAATTAACAAAGCAAAGCATTGCCATTATTCCGAGAGGAATTGCAAACCATTTGATATAAGGTCTGAATTTTCCGTCTTTATTCGGTCTTTTCTTTGCAACAATGTTGCCCCAGAGAGGGTCATTGATTGCATCCCAAAGCCTTGCGATAAGCAGAAGCGTTGTTATTTTACTTTCTGCAACTTTAAGAATATCTGTATAGAAAACCTTTAAATATGATGAAACATATGTTAAAACAAAAAGATTTGCCGCATCACCGAATGCATAACCGAGTGCATCTTTAAAACCGATTTTGTTCGGATGTTTGAACTCTGCCGCTTCAAGCGGACGCTGATTTTCCAATACAATACCTCCTTTTTATTCATATTACATAAAAGAATATCATTTTTGGTTTTAAAAATCAAGAAAAATTTAGAACTTCATAAAAATTGTGTCTTTAAATTGACAAGCAACTATAAGTTGTGTATAATAATAACAGAACCTTACATAACTGACGGAAAAAGCGGATTACCGCGGGGGAATGTAAGTATTATATAGCCGACCGTCTGGGCAATTCAGTTTTTTCTCAAAACTGTTTTGTCCTTTTTTGTTTTTTTACATTATTTCAAGTCAGGAGGATTTTTATGACACATAAGAATTGGAACGGATTTGCCGCAGGTGTTTGGCAAAATGAAATTAATGTTCGCGACTTTATTCAGAAAAACTACAAAGAGTATGAGGGCGACAGCAGCTTTCTTGCCGGTGCAACACCCCGTACTCAGGGAATAATGAAAAAGCTTGAATCTCTTTTTGCTCTTGAGCGTCAGTTTGGCGGAGTTCTTGATATTGACACCGCAACCGTATCATCACTCACAAGCTACTCCCCCGGATACATCGATAAAGAGAATGAAATAATCGTTGGTATGCAGACAAACCGCCCCCTTAAAAGAGGTGTTAACCCCTTCGGCGGTATGAGAATGGTGCGTCAGGCCTGCGAAGCTTACGGTTATAAACTGAGCAAAAAGGTTGAAGAAGAGTTCAGATTCAGAACAACACATAATGACGGTGTATTCCGTGCATATACAGATGAAATGCGTCAGGCACGAAAGTGTCACGTTATAACCGGCTTGCCCGATGCCTACGGCAGAGGAAGAATTATCGGCGATTACCGCAGAGTTGCCCTTTACGGCGTGGACAAGCTTATTGAAGAAAAGCAAAAAGACAAAGCCGCTATGGCCGAAAAACCCTTTGTTACAGAGAACATCAAGCTTAGCAGCGAGCTTTTTAAACAAATAAACTTTCTTGGCAAGCTTAAAGAGATGGCTGCTATGTACGGCTTTGATATAAGCGGCCCCGCACGCGACACACGCGAGGCAATACAGTGGACGTACTTTGCATATCTTGCCGCTATCAAAGAGCAAAACGGCGCGGCAATGTCTTTGGGCCGTGTGGCAACATTTTTTGATATTTATATAGAACGCGACATCAAAAACGGCACCCTTACCGAAGAGGGCGCACAAGAGCTGTTTGACGATTTTGTAATAAAGCTTCGTATAGCGCGTCATTTGCGTACACCCGAATATAACGAGCTTTTCGGCGGCGACCCAATGTGGATTACCGAGGCTGTTGGCGGTATGGGCGAAGACGGCAGAACCCTTGTTAGTAAGAGCAGTTTCCGCGTGCTTAATACACTTTATACTCTTGGCTCTTCACCGGAGCCTAACCTTACTGTTCTTTGGTCAAAGCAGTTGCCCGACGGCTTTAAAAAGTTCTGCGCAAAGGTTTCAATCGACACAAGCTCGGTTCAGTACGAGAACGACTCACTCATGCGTAAGGCAAGAGGTTGCGACGACTATGGTA
>CALGRR010000060.1 GCA_937880805.1 uncultured Clostridia bacterium | reverse complement strand
AGCTTCTTCCCAATATGGCAATTATTGATACAGATTTCCATATGTCAGCTCCCAAGGGTCTCACAGCTGCATCGGGTATCGACGCTGTAACTCACGCAGTTGAAGCTTACGCAGCAATGCTTGCAACCGACTACACAGACGGTCTTGCACTTCAGGCTCTCAAGAATATTTTCACATATCTTCCCAGAGCATACGAAAACGGTCAGACAGACATTGAAGCAAGAGAAAAGATGGCTAACGCAGCAACAATGGCAGGTATGGCATTCGCAAATGCATTCCTCGGCATCTGCCACTCAATGGCTCATAAACTCGGCGCATTCCATCATCTTCCCCACGGCGTTGCAAACGCACTGATGATTGAAGAGGTTCTCCGTTTCAATGCTTCCGAAGCACCTGCAAAAATGGGCACATTCTCACAGTATGACCATCCCCACACTCTTGCACGCTATGCAGAAATCGCTGATTATCTTGGCCTCGGCGGCAAGAACGACAAAGAGAAGCTTGAAAATCTCATTAAGGCAATCAATGACCTTAAAGCTCAGGTTGGTATTAAAGAAACAATCAAGGATTACGGCGTTGACGAAAAGGATTTCCTTGACCGTCTTGATGATATGGTTGAGCAGGCATTCGATGACCAGTGCACAGGCGCAAACCCCAGATATCCCCTTATGAGCGAACTCAAGCAGATGTATCTCAATGCTTACTACGGCAAGCACTTTGTTGAAAAGGCTATGCCCACAGCAGACGACATCAAGGTTTTTGAGTCCGACAAGGTTAAGTCCGCATACAGAAAAAGCAAGAAGGCATAATTGAGAAGGAGGATATACAATAATGAAACTTGACAGAGTTATAGCAGTAAGAAACAATAAGACAATCTACCGTGACGGTGACGTTTGCGTTAAGGTTTTCAATGACGATTATTCAAAGGCTGATGTTCTCAATGAGGCTCTTAATCAGGCAAGAATTGAGGAAACAGGTCTTAACATCCCCAAGGTGCTTGAAGTTACCATGATTGACGGCAAATGGGCAATCGTTTCCGAGTATATCAAGGGCAAAACACTTGCACAGCTTATGGCAGAAGATGAAGATAAGAAGAGCGAATATCTTGAGCTTCTTGTTGACCTTCAGCTTGAAGTGCAGTCAAAGACCTGCCCGCTTCTCAACAAGCTCAAGGATAAGATGAACAGAAAAATCAGCCAGTCAGAGCTTGAAGCTACAACAAAGTATGACCTTCACACCCGTCTTGAAGGTATGCCCAAGCACAATAAGGTTTGCCACGGCGACTTTAACCCCTCAAATATCATTATCGCAGAAGACGGCACTCCCTATATCCTTGACTGGTCACACGCAACACAGGGTAATGCATCAGCAGATGCTGCAAGAACTTATCTTCTTTTCTGGCTCAGCGGTGACATCAACGGTGCAAAAGAATATCTCGAACTCTTCTGCAAGAAGAGCAACACAGCAAAGCAGTATGTTCAGAAGTGGATGCCCATTGTTGCGGCTTCACAGTCAGTTAAGGGCAATGAAAAAGAGAGAGAATTCCTTCTTTCATGGGCTAACGTTGTAGATTACGAATAAGGAGATAATGACAATGAAAATTACAGTATGTATCGGTTCATCATGCCACATCAAAGGTTCAAGACAGGTTGTTGAACAGCTTCAGTATCTCATCAGCGAAAATAAGCTCGGCGATAAGGTTGAGCTTGGCGGAACTTTCTGCATGGGCAAATGCCAGCAGGGCGTATGCGTTACCGTTGACGACAATTTCTTTTCGGTAACTCCCGAAACAGTAGACGAATTCTTCTCAAAAGAAGTTATTGCGAAGGTGTAAGCTATGGTGATTGTTCAGGTTTGTGTCGGCAGCTCATGCCACCTGAAGGGTTCACCCGAAATTGTTGAGCTTCTTCAGAAAGCCGTTGAAGAACATCATCTTGAAGACGAGGTTACACTTGCCGGAAGCTTTTGCATCGGCAAGTGTAATCGTGTTGGTGTAACAATTCAGGTCAATGATGATGTTCACGTCGGCATAACAAAAGAGAATTTCAAGGAATTTTTCAATGAAAATATTTTATCCGCAGTTGAAAGGAAGTAACAGAATATGAATTGTCTGACCCTTAAAAAATCAAACTGCAAAAACTGCTATAAATGTATCCGCCATTGCCCGGTCAAAGCCATCCGCTTTTCGGGCAATCAGGCGCATATTATAGGTAACGAGTGCATTCTATGCGGTCAGTGCTTTGTTGTGTGTCCGCAAAACGCAAAGGAAATAGTGAACGAGGTTGAAAAGGTAAAGGTGCTTATTCAGAGCGGCGATCCCGTTGTAGTCAGCCTTGCTCCCTCATTTATCGCAAATTATGACGGCGTCGGAATCAATTCAATGCGTTCGGCACTCCAAAAACTCGGTTTTTTTGATGTTGAAGAAACCGCAATCGGAGCAACTATTGTTAAGAATGAATATGAAAGAATACTTGCGGAAGAGGAGAGAGACGTTATCATTTCTTCCTGCTGTCATTCAATAAATCTTCTGATCCAGAAGCATTATCCCGCAGCACTCGAATATCTTGCCGATGTTATGTCACCAATGCAGGCACACTGTCAGGATATTAAAAAGCGTATTCCCAACGCAAAAACCGTTTTTGTAGGTCCCTGCGTTGCCAAAAAGGATGAAGCGGAATACTACGAAGGTATTGCAGATGCCGTTCTTACATTCGAGGAACTTACCGAATGGCTCAAAGAAGAAAATATTGAGCTTGAAGCAATTTCTGATAAAGATGAATTCAGCCGTGCCAGATTCTTCCCCACAACGGGCGGCGTGCTCAAAACAATGACCGAAACGAGCGACTATACATACGTTGCCATTGACGGTGTTGAGAATTGTATTGCTGTGCTTAAAGATATTGAAAAAGGTAAGATCCATAAGTGCTTTATTGAAATGTCATCTTGCGTGGGCAGCTGCGTAGGCGGTCCCGTTATTGAAAAATATCACCACACCTCAAACATCAAGGACTATATTGAAGTTGCAAACTATGCAGGAAGCAAAGATTTTGAGGTTGACCAGCCCAAAGCAATCGAGCTCAAAAAGAATTTCAGCTATATCGAAAGAAAGCTTCCTTTGCCTTCAGAAACGGAAATAAACAACATTCTCCGTCAGATGGGCAAATTCAAGCCCTCCGATGAGCTTAACTGCGGTTCGTGCGGCTATAATACCTGCCGTGAAAAAGCTATTGCAATTTCACAGGGCAAGGCGGAATTTTCAATGTGTCTGCCTTATCTTAAGGATAAAGCAGAAAGCTTTTCCGACACAATCGTTAAAAACACCCCCAACGGACTTATTGTTCTCAACGAACAGCTTGAGGTTCAGCAGATAAACACCGCCGCAAGAAAGATTATGAATATTCGCTCTGCATCCGATGTTCTCGGTGATCAGGTAATCAGAATCCTTGACCCCAGCGTGTTTATGACCGTTCTTTCAACAGGCAGAGATGTCCGTGACCAGCGTGTATATCTTGCAGAATATAAGAGATACGTTGAGCAGACTGTTGTTTATGACCGTGACTCACACCTTCTTATCGGAATTATGCGTGATGTTACCGACGAAGAAGCGGAGCGTGAAAAGAAAGAAAGCATCAGCCGTCAGACCGTTGAGGTTGCGGACAGAGTTGTTGAAAAGCAGATGCGTATTGTTCAGGAAATTGCATCGCTTCTCGGCGAAACAGCCGCAGAAACAAAAATCGCTCTTGCGAAGCTGAAGGAGTCGATTACCGATGAATGATTTGTGTGCAGATATCGGCTATAAAAGCGTCAATCACTACGGCGAAGAGCTTTGCGGTGACCACGTTGATGTTGTTGAACAGGATGAAAACTCAACCGTTATCGTTCTTGCTGACGGTCTCGGCAGCGGAGTAAAAGCAAGCATTCTTTCAACTTTGACATCAAAGATTATTTCAACAATGATGGCAGAGGGTCTGCCTCTTGAAGAATGCGTTTCCACCATTGCCGCAACCCTTCCCGTTTGCTCCGTCAGAGGTGTAGCATACTCTACTTTTACTATCATTCACCTCAAAAATAACGATATTGCCGAAGTTATTCAGTATGATAATCCGCAGGTAATCATCATCCGTGATGAAGAAAACTACGATTATCCAAAAACAGAAATGAACATCGGCGGAAAAAAGATTTTCAAGAGCGTAATAAAGCTTCGTGAAAACGATATTTTTGTTGCAATGAGTGACGGATGTCCTCATGCGGGAATCGGTATGTCATATAATTTCGGCTGGAAAAGAGAGGATATCATATCTTTTATGGAAACTCTTGCTCCCGTGGGCTATACAGCCAAAACCCTTTCAACAATCCTTGTTGACGAATGCTTTAAGCTTTACGGCGGAAAACCCGGTGACGATGCAACGGCTTGTGTTGTGAGAATCAGAAAGCGTGAGCCGATGAATATTCTTTTCGGACCTCCGTCAAACAGAGATGATGCAAACAGAATGATGTCACTTTTCTTCTCAAAAGAGGGTAAGCACATCATCTGCGGCGGCACAACCTCATCAATTGCCGCAAAATATCTTAACAAACCGATTAAAGCGAGCCTAAATTTTGAAAAAGCCGATGTGCCTCCGATAGCGGAAATCGAAGGCGTTGACCTTGTAACGGAAGGTGTTATCACCGTCAACAAGGTGCTTGAATATGCCAAGGATTATCTCGGCGAAAACGA
The DNA here is from genome assembly GCA_937880805.1 of uncultured Clostridia bacterium. Classification (GTDB taxonomy): domain Bacteria; phylum Bacillota; class Clostridia; order Oscillospirales; family Acutalibacteraceae; genus CAG-177. The sequence goes on along the minus strand of CALGRR010000060.1, from coordinate 12,748 downwards.
GTATTATGAGCATTGGAGCTTGAAGCGTGACGGTGCTTCCTTAATCTCCCGCTTGCTTTTTGAGGAAGCAACTGATATAAATTTCTATGTAGGCAGAGCAATCAATCCTGCTCACCAGAATCCCGATCTGCCTATTAATTTCAGCATAAAAATGAATCTTGTTGAGGAGCTTTCGGCTTGCCTCAAAAAGATGGGAAAACGCATCAAAGTGAGTTACTTTTAAGGAGAATTGATATGAGAAAGTTTGATACAAAAGTTCAGCATCTCAAATATAAGGTTTTGAGAGAGGTTGCAAGACAAGCGTGGAATGATACCTTGTTTGACAATCTTCTCGATATTCCCAAAACCCTTGTTCCCGGAAATGAACCCACGATGCGTTGCTGTGTTTACAAAGAACGTGCAATTCTTGCCGAAAGAGTAAAGATTGCAATGGGCGGCGATAAACTTAACCCCAATGTCATTGAAGTTATAGATATCGCCTGCGACGAATGTCCCGTCGGCGGTTATGAGGTAACAAATGCCTGCCGTGGATGTCTTGCTCACAGATGCGAGGATGTATGTAAAAAAGGTGCAATCACGTTTGATAATAATCACGTTGCCCATATTGACAAATCAAAGTGCGTTGAATGCGGTGCGTGTGCAAAGGTTTGTCCTTACACAGCGATTGTCAGCCGAAAAAGACCTTGTCAGAGTGCTTGCAAAATAAAAGCCATTTCAATGAATGAGCATAAAGCGGCAACTATCAACAACGATAAATGTACCGCTTGCGGTGCCTGCGTTTATCAGTGCCCATTCGGTGCGATAATGGATAAATCATATATGGTAAACGTTATCGACATCATCAAAAAGAGTGAGGAGAACAAAAAATATAAGGTTTACGCAGTTGTTGCCCCGTCAATTTCAAGCCAGTTCACATATGCAAAACTCGGTCAGGTTATCAGCGGACTTAAAGAACTCGGATTCTTTACCGTGGTTGAGGCTGCACTCGGAGCGGATATGGTTGCAATGGCTGAATCAAAAGAGCTTGCCGAAAAAGGCTTCCTCACAAGCTCCTGCTGTCCCGCTTTTGTGTCTTATGTGAAGTCTGCGTTTCCTCAGCTTGCAGAGCATATTTCGCATAATCTTTCACCTATGGCGGCACTTGCAAAGTATATCAAAGAAACAAGCGAAGGTGCAAAGGTTGTTTTTATCGGACCTTGTACCGCAAAGAAAGCAGAGGCTCAGCTTGAATCCGTCAAGCCTTATGTTGACAGCGTGCTGACCTTTGAAGAACTTCAGGCGCTCTTTGACAGCAAGGATATTGACATCACAACTCTTGAAGAAGACGTGCTTGATAATGCATCATATTACGGCAGAATTTTTGCAAGAAGCGGCGGACTTTCGGATGCAGTTTCGCAAGCAATGAAAGAGCAGAATATTGAGTTCGACCTCAAGCCTGCTGTCTGCGACGGAATTGAAGCCTGCAGAATGGCACTTCTCAAAAAGAGCAAGAATGTTCTTGATGCAAACTTCATTGAAGGTATGGCTTGTATCGGAGGATGTATCGGCGGTGCAGGTTGCCTTACTCACGGCGAAAAGAACAAATCCGAAGTTGATAAATACGGCAGAGAAGCAATGGAAAAAACAATCTCCGATGCCGTTTCAATTTTAAAATAAATATAAGTCTTATTCAAAATATCTACCCCATCTGCAAAAGCACCGAGTGATTATACTCGGTGCTTTTGCATTTCAAAACTTTCAAAATAATCAAAAAATTAACATTAATAAACCCCGAATGGATTGCAACAATAATAAGGCAAACGCAAATTGAATTTGAAGGGGTGTAAACGAAATGTCAAAGAATAATTCAGTTGTTCCTCAGGCAAGAGCTGCTCTTGACCAGTTCAAGATGGAAGCTGCAAGAGAAGTTGGCGTTCAATCACCTCTTGAAGAAAACATACACATTCTATGACAAAATAATCAATATAATGAGTCGAAAGCTGCCTTTGAATCACAAAGACAGCTTTTTTGAAAGGTAATTTTTACGAGATTTCTGAAGAAACGGTAATATATTTCAGATTACAACAGGTTCTTCACCAATCAGAGAAATTTATATTATCTGATTAAAAAACACAAAAATAATGCACTTATCGGTATTGATTTGTGCATTTTGTTATATTATAATATAGATATTAATTTAAATTGCGATTTATGCAAAATAAAAGCGTGTCAAACGGGAAGGTGAATAATGAATCATAAAAAATTCAACTATGACTATTCAAAAACATTGTGGATGAAGATGTTTCTTGCAAAACCCGATTGGGAGAAAAGAACATCCGAAGTCCTTATCAATTTTGAACAGGCACTTGAAATAATCAGGATGATGGATAACATAACGCAGGGTATAAAAAAGATTGTTTACCTTGTCGGTTGGCAGGGACTCGGACATGATGACTGTTACCCCGAAATGGAAGTTATTAATCCGTATCTCAAGCGAGACTGCGATGCTACGCCGAGAGACAGCTTTATGTGGCTTTTTGAAGAAGCTGAAAAATACAACACGGTAGTAAGTGTTCACGGTAACCTTGCCGACGAATATGATGCAAATCAATCACATCCCGAATTTGTTGAAGCAAGCGCAATAACAAAGTATCCCGACGGAACTCCTGCGGTTATTGAGGTTTTTTACGGCAGAAATGCATATAAAACATCATATAAGCAGTATTGGGAAAGCGGTCTTTTCAAAAAATATTTTGACCAATTCTGCGAGGTTATTCCTGTCAGAGAGGCGGGCACGGTTCATCTCGATAACTTCTGCATTGCGGAAAACTTCGGACCGAGAACAGAAATGCATGAGCAGGATGAGGCAAGAAACAAGATGCTCGACTATATTATGAGCCTCGGAATTGACGTTACGAGTGAATATACTTACCGGGAAATGCCGTTACGCTCCGAGAGTAACCACCCCATAAGAAAGTACTACGAAAAATGCGGTGCCGAAATTATTGATACAGACTGGCGCGATGCACCTATCCGCACGCTTGGCAGAATCCCTGCCGTCTGGTGGATGAGCAATATGACAATCGACGATTGCATCAATATTCAGGCAGATGAATTCAGCGGATATCTCAACGTTGAGCCTTTGAGAAATGTATTCTACGGTACGGTGCACGGTGAAGATATCTGGATGAATAACGGCATTGAAAAAGACGTATGGGTGCCGATGTTTATCAGGCAGTTCTGCACGATGCAGGTGCCGTATACATATCTTAACCGATATAAGAGGCTCAGCTATACGGGTAATGACAAAGAAGGTTATAAAGTGACTTTCTCTGACGGTGTTGAAACGTGCGGAAATGAACTTTCAATCACCAAGAACGGCATTGAACTGAAAAAAGGTTACGACGTTATTCTGCCGATAACGGAAGATAACAAAATCTTTATCGCATATTCCGAAAACGGAAAAGACGGCGAGTGGAATGTTCCCGATGCTGAATTTGACAAAGCCGGGGTATATATCATCACCGCTGACGGCAATGAATATCTTTGCGACGTTGCGGTTGAAGATAAAAAAATATCACTCAGTTTAACGGCAGGTCAGGCTGTGGCTGTTATTGCAGAGTAAAAAGGAGGAGAATCTGAATGGCTGATAATATTACAATCAGCAAAACAGAATTGCTTTATGATCCGCTTTTTGACAAAAAACCGGACTTGAAAATGAAAGGCAAAAAAAACACGCTATTCAAGGTTTTATTTGTTATTATAATATCAATTTTTGTCGGTCTTTCTTTATTTTTCAGCTTTAATTCAATCAGTTCCGACAAATATACATACAAGGAAACAGATAACGGATATATCCTTTATCAGTTTGCCGGCAAGGAAGATGATATAACACTGCACATTGATTATGTCAGAGATGAATCGGGCAATGCCAATCAGTCAAAACCTGTTACCGAAGTGCGCGAATTTTCAATGAGCTGTAATGAATATGTGCGTTTTATATTTATCGGAAAAGATGTTTCAAAGCTTGAACCTCATTGCTTTTACTATACCAAAAATCTTATGGCGGTAATAGTTGATCCTGAAAATCAGAACTACGTTTCTGTTGACGGCGTTCTTTATTCGAAGGATATGAAAGAAATCATTCTCCATCCTATGAGAAATCATCAGTACAGAGCTGCACTCGGAGCAGGATGTGTTGCTCCTTCCGATGAAAAAACTGCCGAAGTGTTTTTGAGTGAGTTTTCAAAAAAATACGGCGATGAAACAACAGCCGATGCCGAAGAATACGGCAAGCAGTTTTCAAAGCATGCTTTCTATGTAATACCTGATTCGGTTTCAAAAATTGAGGATTCATGTTTCAGCGACTGCGAAGCACTGATATATGTTGATATTCCTTCTTCAGTTAAAGAAATCGGCAACCTTGCTTTCTTCAAGTGTAAGGGGTTTGAAACGATTACAATACCCGACGGGGTTGAATCAATCGGTTCCGACGGATTTTCGTATTGCGAAAGAGTTACATATATTTATGTGCCCGAAAGCGTAAAGTTTATCGGACACCACGCCTTTTTCGGCAACCTGGGATGCAAAAAAATATATCTCGGTGCCGAAAATGAAGATATGATCGAATTTGGCGAAAACTGGCTTCCGAAACAAAGTACGACCTCTCTTAAAGATATAGAGGCTGTTTATGGTCAGGAAAGGAGGGCAAGCTGATGGGCAACGGTAAAATGACAGATTTATTTCAGAATGTAAAAAATCATTGGAATGAACCTGACAGAGAAAAAGGGAACTACGTTCCGTTCAAAGAGTATCTGACAGTATTCTTCGGAGTCGGAATGAATTACAGCATCAAATCTCCTCTTGAATATCTTGGCTTCAGTGCATCATGTTTCCTCATAATGTATCATTACAAGCTTCCTTATCTTGCGTTTTCCGTCATTACTCTCATCGGACTTCCGCTGACCTATCTGTGGAATGTTCTTAACTGGTTCGTTAACGATAATCTCGGTATTCTTGAAAAGAAAACAGAGAGAAAACTTCTTGCTTTTTATGGCATAGTTTCACTTGCCGGATTATGTATGATACTGTTCGACTCCTCCGCGTTTCTTCCCTTGTCATTGGTTAAAGTTCTTAACGGAATAAACGGTGTAAGCGCAAGAAGTTTTCTTAAAATATTCGGCATACAGCTGTTTGTGAACGCATACGGCGGATTTCGTAATATTCTTTGGAGAAAGAAACTTGTTCCCAAATACGGAAGATATAAATATGTGCTGTTTTCAAACTTTGTCCAGAAGTCTGCTATGATAATCCTTATCGGTTGGCTTCCGATTTACAATGTAAAGCTTGTTGAAGACAGAATGTGGATGGCATATCTTCTGTTTATGGTATATGATATGTTCCCGTTTGATAATGTTATTGAACAATGCACTCAGAACATTTCTCCCAACCCTCACGAAAGAATGCTTATAAGAACCTGGCCCGTAAAACTTTCGCATTTTGTAAAGAATGTATTTGATGTTATAATTCCGATTTTCGGAATTGCCTTCAGCGATATAAGATTCTATAAATTTGTTATTCCCGCAGTATTCATTCCTATGGGAGCGTTAACCCTGCTGAGTGTCAGAAATATTTCAGAGAGAATTCCTCAGCCTCCGCTCGAAAAAAAGCAGAAGATATCCTTATGGTACGGAATTTCTCAGGTTATGAAAAACAAGTACAACTGGCTGAATACGATTTCCACATTGCTTGATTCCTTCGGCAACGGAATGATAAGCATAGTGAATGTTATGTATTTCTTCTCGTTCCGAATGTATACCCAATGTGCAATTTACGGCTTGATGAAAACTTTGATGAGTTTCAGATCAACGCCTCTCAGCTTTGTTGCACCGTATTTTGTAAGGCGATTTTCATACAGAAGTCTGAAAATCATAAAGCTTGTAATATGCGCGGTCAGTGCCGTAGCAGAAATGCTGACGATTATGGCATTCCCCACAAAGCAGAATCTTTGCGGTATCGTAATTTTTGCGTGTGAATTTTTCAAGGGTCTTGCAACATCAATTCCCGATGTTGCCGATGCCGATATGACTATCAGAAAGAATGACTATCAGATGTATCTTTCCGGTGAGCGCCTTGAGAATTTCAGCGGTGTATTCAACTGGGTTATTTCTCCCGTTACTACATTTGTCAGTCTGATAATACCTGTAATCATTCTCAGAAACGGATTCAATTCAAACTGGGACGTTCTCTATATAGATTCTGCAAGATTCAACATTCTTGCGGTTCCTCTGATATTTGACCTTGTCGGCTTTGTTATGATGATTATTCCGTATCTGTTCTGGGATTTCAACAATCCGCAGCACGAATATGTTATGGAGGTTCTGAAGCAAAGGGAAAAACTTGCCCAAGAAGGTTATTTTCCTGCAGAATATGAGGGCGGACTTAATTTTATTGAACCCGGCGAGCTTCATGCAGGAATTCCGGTTGATTCCGCCGCCATGATTGAAAAGCGGAATTCCCTTATCGCAAACATAGAGGGAACAGTCAAAGAAGCAACGGCAGCAGAAGGAACAATTTAAGGCTTTCAAAGGGCGAAAAAAGCGGATGAGAAAATCCGCATAATAAACTCAGTACATAATCTGATTCCCGTTATTATAAACCGTTTCACTTTTGTGAGGCGGTTTTCTTGTTCAAAACTTTCAAAATAATCAAAAAATTAACATTAATAAACCCCTGAATGATTGCAACAATAATAAAGCAAACGCAAATTGAATATGAAGGGGTGTAAACGAAATGTCAAAGAATAATTCAGTTGTTCCTCAGGCAAGAGCTGCTCTTGACCAGTTCAAGATGGAAGCTGCAAGAGAAGTTGGCGTTCAATCCCTTATTAACGAAATCATACAACATATAGCACAACCTATGGCTATCAAATCAATATAATGTGTCGAAAGCCGCCTTTGATTCACAAGGATGGCTTTTTTGTTTGTTAGGTGTTTAAAAGGGAGTTTTATTGGACAGTAAAATTGTTATTATTATCTCATAAAGTAACAAAGGACTGATTTTATGAGAAAACTTCTTGTTTCCGGATTGGTAGTTTTGATGATTTTGTTGTTGTCTGTTTCATCTTTTGCATATTATATGAGTCCTGAAGACATATATGGTGAGCCGGATAAAAGCTACGATGAAGGATATGAAGATGGCTTTGAAGACGGGGAAGGCAGAGTTGTTTATAAAACAAGAGAGGTTTCGGCAAAGGAATATATTGCTGACCACGAAACAAGATTCCGTGAGCTGTATATAACTTTATTGCTCGTTCTTGGGATTTGCGTTGCACCGATTTTAATTTATCGCTATTTAATTAAAAAAGATTTTCTTGCGGATTGTGATGCAATGATAATAACGGTTGTTTATAATTTGTTTGCTTGCAGTATGATTGCATATATTATGTATCGCATTGACAATCTTGTGCCGTGCATCAGTATAGTTGTTTTATGGGGAATGATATGTAAGAAGATTCTTAAATCTTAAAAGTTTACATTTTTATTTAAAATGTTAAAATATATTTTTAGGAGGATTATGTTATGGCTTATGATTATGGATACGGTGAACTTAATAACAGATTGATTGAGTTGTTTAAGTCGGGAGCACCCGATTTTGAAACCGCGAAAGAATTAATTAATCAAGGTGCAGACTTGAACGCAGTCGGAAAAGATGATGGTGAAAATATCTTATCGGAAATTTTGATTGGTTATCATTGTACTGAAAGCGGAGATATATGTCATAATGAGTGTGACGATTGTGAAAAAGACAATTGTGATGAGTGTGAGTTTCATATTAATCTTAATCCCAATCTCGGTCAGTCAATGTGTGACATTATTCGATTTTTTCTCGATAACGGATTTGATGTAACAAAAAACGAGGGATGCTTCGGAGCGCAATGTCTCTATGCGTTAACGTTATCAACTTTCGATAAATATATGATTGAAGCTACGAAAATTCTTTTCGATGCGGGTGCAGTTAACCGTACAGTTTCGTTAAATCCGAATGAAAGTGTGACGCCTTGGAATTTTATTGGTACCGAAGGCAGTTTTCAGGGCACTTGTGAAGGGAATCATGACCTGGCAAATATTTTTGAAGCAGTATATCAGGTTTATCTTGCACTTGATGAAGGCAGACCCTATCAAGGAATAGATTCGTATGAAATTTCAGTAGGTAAAAGAATTATAAAAGTTCTGGCGGAAAATAACGGTGGGAAATCTGGCTTTTATCCGATCAATACAGACGGATTTAAGAAAGATAATTGTTATACAGATAACTTGTATTTTGTTTATGATGGAGGAGCTTTGGTTACAACGCAGTATGCTGATTTCTGGACGGATACGGTTATTCCTGACAAAGAAATAATTGATGTTTCTGAGCGTTTTAAAGAGATTATCGGTGAAACAATCAAAAGTTTTGCATTTGATCACAGAAGTATTATTAAGGGAACAACCGAATACGGCCAGCCAATAACAACAATAGAAACTGTATCGGGCAACAAGGTTTGCTTTTCAATTAATTTTGGTGAAGTAAAAGATGACAACAGAGCGGCGTATTTTGAATTCTTAAATTAATGTTTCAAAACTTTCAAAATAATCAAAAAATTAACATTAATAAACCCTGAATCAATTGCAACAATAATAAAGCAAACGCAAATTGAATGTGAAGGGGTGTAAACGAAATGTCAAAGAATAATTCAGTTGTTCCTCAGGCAAGAGCTGCTCTTGACCAGTTCAAGATGGAAGCCGCAAGAGAAGTTGGCGTTAACCTTAAGCAGGGCTACAACGGCGACCTCACTTCCAAGGAAGCAGGTTCTGTAGGCGGTCAGATGGTTAAAAATATATGTCCCATACGAACTTTGACTTATATGAGAGCCGATAGGCGAGAAATGAGTCATTTGAAAGCATATACATACGAAGTGACTTTTGTGGTGTAAGCCTTATGTATCAATGTTTTTAACCATAAATTAAAGGAGGAACTTTCGATGACAAATCGAATCAAAACCTGTGAATTCAACATCGACACCGCCTGCGTTGAAGTTAAGCTCACCAACGGCTCTATGGTGTCAATCGACTGCATCGCCGTCGAAAACGAATATGCCAACAATATGTACGAAATATCAGAACTCGATTATCTCATCTACAACAAGCCTATGAGTTATGTAAGAATTCTGCTCAGCGGTAAAATGGAAGAATATTTGAGAAACAACACAGACTACACACCGTTATCTGATATGAGATAAACGTAAAAATCCATACACCTTGATTAAAAGTAAAGACGTATGGATTTTTATATTTTTTACAAATTGCAAACAAAGTAAATTTGGATAAAAACGATCAAAAAGATTAGGTCGACAGTAATCATATTCTTAAAACTATATTTTACCGGTGATTTTAAATTTCACATAATAGTAGTAATATAGTTTATCAATATCAGATTTGGTCATTCCTTTCTCTTGGCATGCTTTAAGAAAGTTAGTCATATCTATGCATTCTTTGCTAATGTGTATATTTAAATTGTCAAGAATGTAATCATTGATTATGCCTAAATAAATTTGCTGATAATGGTCAACTATTGCCAAATCTTCTTTAGCAAGCAATTTTGTTTCAACATAATGAAGATTATTTCTTATGGTGCGATTTAATTTCCAAAACTTATTATTATCAATTTTGCGTTGAATTGCTTCTTTTATGGCACAAGAAAACTCGGTGTCCATATTTTTGATTTCTTCACCAAAGATATCAATAACAAGAGCTTTGTATTTTCTGAAGAATTTTTTAAAACTAACAATAATCTTATCGCCAATTTTTATGTCAACCAAAGGAACAACATGTTCAATATTAGTTGCCGACGAAATCATTCTATATCTGTATAAAACAAAAATCTTGTCAAGTGTATCTAATGTTTTTGACAAAGAAAAAAGTGTATATGACGAGTAGGAATACCTATTGCAGACAAGTTTGTTTTCAATGTCAGAAGCAATTTCTTCTAATTGTTCAGAAAAGTGAACAAACAAGTCATCCAAACTTGTATCAAAATTAAATGCTAAAATAAAAGCGTTCAGAGCTCGTCTTGGAAAATCAAACAATGAGTTCCAAAAGTCGATTTCTTTTTCATCGATTTTATCTATGTAGTCCTCGTAATTCATGCTCATCAGTTTGTTGTTACAGAGAACCAGATTCATATCATATACCTTTTTATTAAAATTCAACCCCATTTCGCATGTAGCTTTTTCTTTTTGTGATGATTTTACAATTATATATTTAACGGCTTTTTCTCTTTCTGACTGTATTTTTTTGTTCATCCCTGGATTAAAGAAATCTTTTTTATCAACAATCCCAAAATTTTGCAGAGAGTTTGCAATTTCATATGCATATAAAGGCGCAATCATTTTAAGAAATTGTGATAAATATATTTTTGTTTCAACATCTTTAACAAGGTTTTTGATCTTTAAAAGGATCTCAAAGCAAGCCAAATCACCTATAATTTCATGTATTGTATCTGTGGACCAAGAAGATTTTGTTTCATCAATCATAATTAATACCTTTTACTTTGGATTTGATCAGGATAATTTAATAACATTAACATCATACAGATATTATCTTAACCTCATCACACAATTTCTTTAATTTATCAATAATTTGACTTAATCCCAAACATGGAAAAACGTCATTTATCATCATTGTTGCGACAGTAAGATTTAATGCTGAATAATGAAGAGGTATTTCAAGACCTTTTTCGGTTTCTCCAATCAAAATGCCTTCTTCAGTATTATCAATATAAAATACAGAACTGAATAAGCTTGCGTGGAGTTTTGATGATGCGATATTATATACATAGTTTTTAGAAAAATCTGTTTTGCGTGATAAATCTGTAAAATTACATCCTTTTTTAACCCACCAATAGTCAGAGAACTTCAACTTTGACGCATCGCAATATTCCGGATATTTAACCGCATACTTTCTTAATTCGTTTTCTGCATAATTTAATTTTTGCTGTACTTCTGAATTGTCAGGATAGTTTTTAGAACACCATTTAAGCGTTTTTCTATCTTCTATCCACGCTGAAACATCTATAGAGTCAAAAAATCGTTCGATTAAGTCTTTATCACATTTGTTTTTAAACAAGTAGTTAGTGATAACAATGTTTTCATATGTGTTTCGCCATAAAGACATTGCTCCTTCCGGATATCCGTTCAACAACAATGTGTATATTTCGCACATGGTTAACAACAATCTCGAATACAGTAAAATTATTGCATACTCAAAAGTTCGGTTTTGAATTATGGATGAAGAACGGGCTTTTTCTCTGCAAAAATCTATTGCTTCTCCCAATGCATTTATATATTCGGTAATTTGAGTACTATTAAAGTTCATTTTTATTCCTCTTATTACGTAATGTTAAATTATTTTTTTATATATCTCTGATTTCTGCTGTTGGGTTTATCAGGTTCGGTCATAACAACCAATCCGCTTTCAATAGCAGGGGTAAGATAATTCTTTCTCAATGTTTCCTTGGATTTTAAGCTGAGCAGAGTAAGAATTTCGTTTGATGTGTAGGGTGTATCATATTCCATAACAGAAAGAAGCCTGCTCACATATTCGGTAATATTATTTGCAGGAGCAGTTACGGAAGCGGATATTTCATCAAGAACAGCATCTATTTGTTCAAGCATAAATTCTATAAATACCGTGCTGTTGCCGTTTGCGTGGCATTTTGCGATTGCTTCATAATAACCATTCTGGAATTTTTCAATCTGACTTTCAATGGGAATGAATTCAAATATCGGTTGCCATTTTGAAAGAATAGCTGTGTGCCACAAACGTGCCATTCTTCCGTTACCATCTGTAAACGGATGGATAAAAACAAATTCATAGTGAAAAACAGAAGATAATATCAGCGGATGAACAGTTTTTTTGTTTTGTTTCATCCAGTTGAACAAAGCTGTCATTTGTCCGGGAACAAACTTTGCAGGCGGAGCCATGAAAATACATTTGTCACCGTTGAAAACGCCTTCTTCACCAAGACGGAAATCGCCGCTTATATCAACAATGTATTTTGTCATAATGCCGTGCAAACGTTTTAACTCTTTCAGACTGTAAACATCAATTTTGGAAATTTCTTCGTAAGCTGCATAGGCGTTCTTGACTTCCTGAATTTCTTTTTCAGCACCGATAACGGTTTTGCCGTTGATAACATCCTTGACTTCGCCCAAGGAGAGTGAGTTAGCTTCAATAGCAAGTGATGAATAAATCGACTTGATTTTATTACTTCTTCTCAGATGCGGTTTTGAATCAAGATTGCTACGTTCCGTAATCCTTCCTACTTTTTCTGAAACGGATGCAACAAGGCTTAATATTTTATCGGTAATTATATACGGCGGTGTGTAATCGGACATAATATTCCTCCTGCTGTTCTTGCTTATTATCTTGCTTATTATCTTACCACAAAAAAGATTAATTATCAACAGAAATATAAAATATTATTTATTGCTTAGGTTTAGATAAACAAAACCAATCGGAACAGTTCATAAAAATTGACGACAGAGCTTATTTCCGTCTCTTTTTAGTTTTCCCTCTCTGACTGTACGGACTTTTCATATGCTTTGATTTTTTGAGAATATTTATTTGTGTTACAAGCTCCTCTTTTGTGAGTGAGTCGTAATCGATGCCGAGGGAGTTGAGATACATTCTGACTTTCTTTTCTTCGTCGCTGCCTTCAAAATTCAATG
>CALGRR010000059.1 GCA_937880805.1 uncultured Clostridia bacterium | reverse complement strand
CAGACAGCGATGCTACCGGAGGCAACGCAACTGAAATAACCATGTCTATCTTGTCTGACATAAATATCTGGCGGTCACATACCATAGGTATGTGACTCATGCGGCAGTCGCCAAATGGGTATGCAAGCATATCCGCTTGGCTCGTTGCTTGCAGAAATAACAAAATCGGGACAAGTTCAACACAAAACTGAGCTTTTCCCGATTTAATTATCTCCCTTTTCTGAAGAGTGTGTCTGTTGCTATTATCAAAGAATCTGGCGTATATTCGTTCATAAGGCTATCCAATCACTTTTTGAGCGAATATCTTTTATTATTATTATGTATTTTGGGTTGATAGATTGAAACTTTGTTTTGCTGTAATCAGATTTGCCTCTAATAGTGTCTCAAATGTATTTACTGCACCACAATGCTCAACAATTTTCCCATCGACAACTTTATCAATATTTACTCCCGTGAAAGATAATTTCTTATTGGTCGGTTTTATTCCTATCCATTCTCCTTTATGTGTTCCTTCCATAAGAAAATAGGAAATTACATAATCGCCATCAGCAAATTGATTTATGATATTCATGGTATAATCTGGATAGGTCAACTTTGTTAATCGTATATGTTCTTGCATACCCTCAACACCGATATAAATTGATTGAAATCCGTTTTTTGCACAACAATCACATGACACATATTGTGAAACTTCTTCAATTCGATTTTGCGAAATAATTTTTTCATAAAAGCACTTTACTATTTCTTTCGCAGTCACATCCTCCATCTCCTTTCATTCAATTTGCTGATATATTTACTGATTTTTTAATTAGTTTCTTATGAATTTAGCACCTATCAAAAAAACTTTGTAATTTCTCAACAAATTGTCCTATATGCACTCCATCAACAAATGAATGATGTGCCTGAACTGATATAGGGATTACTATTTTCCCATCTTTCTCATAATATTTCCCCCAATCGAAAAGTGGTAGTGTCAAAAACTACCTGTTTTTTTGTTTCAAAATCTTATATAAACCTTGATTTTATGGGAAATCTGCAATAAAAAGAGCATTGACCTCCCTTTTTTGGTATAATGTCCTCGACCAAAATTCCATTAACCGAAAGGAGCCAATGCTCATGGACATTATACTTTATTTACTTCAATTAATTCAATACCTTTACCAGCAAAACTGCTGGCTAATCAACTTCATTTGCAGATACATCCCTCTCAAGCAGTGGGCTTTTGATGATTCCCACTCTCCAAAATATCAAAAGTTCAAAATTGATGAGCTTCCACTGGTCACCGATTTCCGTCAGGACTGGACTTACAAAGAACTCATTCCGTACTACGAAAAACGTTATGGAAAGAAGATACGACCTGTCAGCCGTCGCTCTGAGTGTGACATCCCTGACACATGCACCTGCCCACGCTGCAATGCACCCAAACCATTCCTTTACAAAAACAATGGTTCTAAAGGACAGGTACTCTGTAAAATCTGTGCTGCCAGATTTTCTCCACAGGACAGCCGTTTTTCGTCAGTAAAACTGCGTTGTCCCCATTGTGGCAATACCCTTGTTCCCAAGAAAGACCGTAAGCACTTTATTGTACATAAATGCGTAAATCCTAAATGTGCGTATTACCTTCACAATCTCAAAAAAGTCGATAAAGAAGACCTTGCGGAAGATTACGGCAAAAATAAATACAAGCTCCACTACATCTACCGTGAATTCACAATAGATTTTTTCAGCATGGACCTAAATACCCTTCCGAAAAATGCATCTTCCCTGAAATTCAGCAAACACAATGCACATGTTATGTCACTGTGCCTGACTCTCCATGTCAATCTCGGCCTTTCCCTGCGAAAAACTTCTCAGGCTCTCAAGGACTTATACAATATCTGCATCTCACATCAGCAGATAGCTAACTACTGCAAGACCGCCGCCATCTGTATCAAGCCTTTTGTTGACCAGTATCCATACGAAAAGGGAAACGTTTTTACCGCTGATGAAACCTACATAAAAATCCGTGGCATCAAAACCTACGTCTGGCTCATCATGAATGCTGCCACCCGCTCCATTATCGGCTATCAGGTATCCGATAACCGAGGTGTTGGTCCCTGCATCCTTGCTATGCGCATGGCATTCCAAGGCCTTTCAAAACTTCCCGAAAATTTCAAATTTATTGCCGATGGTTACAGTGCATATCCTCTTGCCGCAATGGAATTCGTAAAGAAGTTTGGCAAAGATTTTACTTTCAAAATCACTCAGGTCATCGGACTTACCAACGACGATGCTGTTTCTACAGAACACCGTCCATTCAAACAGATGATCGAACGGTTAAACCGTACCTATAAAACCTCTTACCGCCACACAAATGGCTTTGACAACATCGATGGTGCCAACTATGATCTGGCTCTCTGGGTTGCTTACTATAACTTCCTGCGACCACATAAACACAACGGCTACAAAGTTCTAAACGAAGTAGAAATGCTCCAGAATGCTGATAACATGCCAGCCAAATGGCAACTTCTTATCTTCCTCGGACAGCAAACTATCCTGAATATGCAAAAAAATGTTACTGCCACATCGGAGCGGAGCTGTTGTCAATAGAACCGTGGAATACCGCAGCAGACGGCAACGCCGACTGTGAGGATATGCCGCGAAAGTCTATTGACATAAAGCTCACGGATTATCCTGTTACAGCAGAAAAGGGGCAACTGCGCCCTTTTCCTGCCTTCCGGCGAGGATGGGTTCGGGCAACGCCCGATAATGGGTCAAGGGACGAGTCCCTTGTAGGTTCTTAGGGCAACGCCCTAAGCCCGCGGAGCGCCTTCTGGTATCAATATCTGCAATTTTCAAGGTTCAATCGAGCCTATTTTTTAGGCTCACTTTTTTCATAACCTACTTGACACTACCCGAAAAGTGGTGTTGCATTATCTTTCTTACCTGAATTAGTGTGGGAAATATGCGTATATGTTACCCATGGCATAGGAGAACATTGAAACACATCATTTCCTAAAGGTCCTGTAAAATATTCTTTCTGTTCATTTGCCGTTTTTGCAGCCAGTTCACAATATTCTTTCAAATCATCTACAATAGGCACATTGACTACCTTAAACAGTTCTGTTTCTTTATTAAGATAAGTAAAAGCAGTATCTATCTTTTCAAATAAAACAATCTGCCCATCGACAAACCTATAACGAAATGCCTCTATTTCATTTGCACATTTGCAAACTGCATATACCATTGCCAATGTGAAAGAAAGTCCTTGTTCCTTTACCCTACGTCTAAATCCTGTAATATCCGCTTCAAAGGTTACACAAAACGCCGGTTCAACACTGTTTCTGAAAATCATACAGTGCATTGCTCTGTTCCATGTCTTTTCATCAATTACTTTATATTTATTTTCCATACTATAAATGAGCAAATTTAGAATATTGCATAAATTTGTCCATGACAGAAAGACATATTTTTAATCCTCACAAGAAATGTCTTTGTATAGCAAACAAATAAATTATATTTTTGTGCAATTTTTCGTATTTTAATGTGAGTTCGATAATTATAATTTGGTTCGTAAGGGTGATAATTTCGTTTCGGAGCGTAAGCTTTACTCTGCTTTAGAAGCTTATGAAAGCGCAATAGATGCTTTTGAAGAAGAGGAAATTGCTCCCGAAAAAATATATCTTGATACTGCTGAGATTCTATTTAATACTATGCCAAACGGTGTTGAATCTATGAAGGAAATTGCAGAAAAAATCGAAGCAGCTGTATCTTCGGCAGAGTCGAAGCTTCCGTTGTATTATAAATACAATAACATGAGAGAAGAAGTTCTTATTATGAACGGAACCTTTCAGGAGGTTTACACTTTGCTGAACAGCGAGGATTATTCCAAGCTTGATTTAGAGGACGATGATGATTATAAAAAAATTATGACAGAAATCGGCTCAATGATTGATAAAGAG